>JAWOGE010000269.1:0-4337 GCA_046497165.1 bacterium
AAATTAGAAGATGAGCTATACAAATGGGAGCTTATAAATAAATACAGAGGGCGGCCTGATCCGAAAGCCCCTGATTTTTATAGAGAAATAAAGGGTGTTGAGTTCAGAAATTTGATCTATCCTATGGGCAAAGGAGTTATTAATCACCTGGCCAGAGATAAGCCGGAAGAGTTGCGACAACTTTTCAGCGATCTTTATGATGAGAGCAGAGATTTAACTGAAAGAGTAAAAGCATTCAATAAAAATACTCTTAGAATTTATAGAGAACTTAATTCTACCGAGAATCATCATCAAGATGAGAGATCTATCGCAACTTATTTAACATTTTACAATCCTGACAAGTACACCTTTTATAAATATACATTTTACAATAAGTATTGCGAATTAGTAGGAATAAAAAGGGAAAAGAAAAACGAAAGATACACCCATTATCTTTCACTGATAGATGAATTAACCATTAAATATATAAGCAAAGATAATGAATTAATTGAAGAAGTGAGAAAATTAATTCCTGAGCAATACGATGATATAAATTATAAGTTGTTGGCACAGGACATTCTTTTTCAAATGCTTGACAAGAAACAAGAAACAAAATACTGGGTTTTTCAAGGTGCCCCAGAAAAATTCGATTATGAAACGGCTCTGCGTAATGAAACCCTTATTGATTGGACAGTTAGTGCACATAAAGATAAAATTAAGGAAGGAGACAAAGTAATATTATGGATTACAGGTGATCAAGCTGGATGTTATGCACTTGCTGAAGTAATTTCAAAACCTCACCAAAAGGAAAAGTCAAAAGATGATCATTTGTGGAAAGGCAAAAATAAAAACTTCTTAAAAGCCGATATTAAAATAACCCACAATCTTGTTGACACACCAGTGCTTGTTGAAAGAGTCAATGATACAGAAGCGTTGTGCCATTTGAAAGTTGGCAATCAAGGAACTAACTTTTCCGCAAGTAAGGAAGAATATCAAGCAATATTAGAATTATCTCAAAACAATCAAGGCACGCAAAGACCAGAGGGTAAAAAAAAGCAAGCATTCCCCAACAAAAACACCATTTTATACGGCCCTCCGGGAACCGGAAAAACCTATCATACAATTAATAAAGCACTTGACATTGCAGGGAAACCAATACCTGAAAAAAGGCAAGATGCAGTCAAAACCTTCAGAAGACATATTGATTCCGGTCAGATGAAGTTTGTCACATTTCACCAGTCTTTCTGTTACGAAGATTTTGTCGAAGGGATTAAGCCTGTTCTGCCGAATACCACAGAAAATGACGGCACGGAGATGATATACGATGTCCTTCCCGGTGTTTTTAAAGAAATATGCAAAAGAGCTGAAAAGAATTCTGAATGCAATCATGTTCTCATTATCGATGAGATAAATCGTGGAAACATCTCCAAGATTTTCGGTGAATTGATTACTCTCATCGAAGATGACAAACGTCTCGGAGAAACAAACGAGATGGTGGTGACGCTGCCGTACTCGAAGGAGTCGTTCGGTGTGCCGTCTAATTTGTACATTATCGGTACGATGAATACGGCTGACAGATCCATCGCACTTATTGACACTGCGCTGCGCCGGCGGTTCGTGTTCGAGGAGATGATGCCGAAACCGGAACTGCTGAAAGAAAAAAATTCTGATGAAGACCTCACGGTGGGAGAGATCAATGTCAGAAAATTGCTGGAGAAAATAAATCAGCGCATTGAACTGCTCTGCGATCGTGACCACACCATCGGTCACTCGTACTTCATGCCGCTGAGCGAAATAGAGGGAGAAAGCGACCGCTTCAATGCACTCTGCAGAATATTCTCCCGGAAGATTATTCCACTGCTCCAGGAATATTTCTATGAAGACTGGGAAAAGATTCAAATTGTGTTGGGTGACCATGAGGATCAGAAGATGGGAAAAGAGAGAGAAGAAAAGCTTGTGCAGGAGAAAGAACAGAAAGCGGACGAAATCCTCGGGAGTGATTTTGAAGAGTATACTGAATCACAGAGCTACGTGGTAAATAAAGATCTGTATAGTACCGCTTTCAGTAAAGAATCGTTTATCAAAATATATCAGAAAAATGAAGAAAAAACTGCTGACAATAACTGAGTACGACAAACTGACCGCAAGCGGTGACGGGGAGGGCGAAAGAGGTTCCGTCATTTCGTCGCATGATTTTGAAAAAATTAAAAAATTTGTTCTCAGTGTGCGCCAAACAGACGATACCGTAATGGAATACCTGCAGCTCGGGTATTTTCCCGCGTACGGTGAATATCTGACGGCACGGAACTACGTCGGGGTGCTGGAGACCGACAAATATGTTATTGAAATACTGCCAAAAATAGCCCGCTGTGAAAAAACAGATGACAATGACGTTCGGGAAATATTTATACGCATGCTTCGTACTGTGCGTCATCTTCCGTTCAAAACACCGAAAAACGCTAATCTCAAAAGCAGAAAACTGCATCTGCTTGAGTTGTTTGTTCTGATGTTTCTTCATGAGCTGTCTCGCCTTGTTCGGTCAGGCATTCGATCACTGTACAGAGAGCGGAAAGAGAACCTGCCGATGCTTCGCGGGAGAATCAATTGGTCGGAACAGCTGCGAAACAATATCGTTCACCGGGAACGGTTTTTTGTCACATATGATGAATATTCACCTGACAGACCGGAGAACCGGCTGATAAAGTCAACACTGCTGTACCTGTCGAAAAAACATTTTTCAACAAAGACCGCCGCGACAATAATGCGTTATCTGTTCATATTTGACAGCATATCGCCCTCAAAAAATGTACTGCAAGACCTTCGTCTGTGCCGGCACAATCGTCGTATGACGCATTATAGAAAGTTAATTCCATGGTGCGATGTGTTTCTCCGGCGAGAAAGCTTTGTTCCCCATGCAGGAATTCATGATGTACACGCCATGCTCTTTCCCATGGAGCGGGTCTTTGAAAGCTATGTAACCCGTTGTTTGAAAAATGTGTGTTCTTCAGAGTGGAGCATTACCGCACAGGCTCGGGAGAAGTATCTCATTGAAAAGCCGGAGAGAAAATTTCTCATGAGACCCGATGTGATTATGGAGAAAAAGAACACAGAAAAAATTGTGCTTGATATGAAGTGGAAAATGCTTGACGACAAATATACAACATACGGAATATCTCAGGCCGATCTCTATCAGATGTATGCCTACGCCAAAAAGTACGACGCCAGAAACGCAATACTCATATATCCGGAGAACAAAAGGTTTTATAAACCTATGAAATACGAATTTGATGAAACAACTGTCCTGCACATTGTTCCGTGGCGTTTTTCCAACCCATTGAAAGAGGAGGCAGCGTGTGTGAAAGATGTTATTTCGGGAATTGGAGCACAATAGGAATCAGGACGACATCGGGTGATGTGAGAAGAATAAGGCGAATATAGTGACCAAGCCTCAAAAATTATATAATTACTTACAACAACCTGATAACACAAAGTGTTCACCTCGGTGTATGTCAACATAGTTGTCGCGTTTTTTCATAATTTTTGTTATCTTTTTCCGGATTCAAAAACACTGTCTCCGAACCGCCCCAGCATTTCGTATCTCTTTTCCCCCATATCTCCGGGTTTTCTTCTCGGATCTGCTGCATGAATTTATTCCGTTGCGCATAGATTTTCTCTGCCTTTCCGAATCTCTTTTCATGCGGCGTGACATAATCAAGTGCAGAGTGGTGATGTTCAGTATTATACCAATTTACACAGTTCGCTATCCATTCCCGTGCCTCCCTGCTATCGATAAAGAAAGCAGCACAAAAAAACAGAAGAAAAACGGCGACAAACCAGTCGACACCCGTCGAAGATTTCAGACAGTCACCTCGGAAGCACCGCTGTCCAAACATGCCATGAAAAAAAGAAAGCAGTCAATGTCCCATAGCCGTAAAGCTAAAAAAAGTGCGAGATCAATGACTGCCGAAACACATCATACCACTGTTTTGCAACCTGTAAATTGCACGGCGCTGGCCCTTTGACGGCCGGTCCGTGCTGGAGCGGCTGCAGGCGCTGTCATCGTCCTGAGCTGTGCTCCTGCGGGAAATGGCGTTATGAAGCAGGATACGAGCAATTGCCGCAAGACTTGAAGCAGGCCCTTAAAATGACTGTAAAATATTGGTACGACATGGAGGACATCACTGATGAACTTCCACGGGCAACTGAAATGGTAATTAAAGCGAATCAAACAAACCCGATGCTATGAATTTGAATGAAGAGATAACAATAAAGCGGGATGACAAGGTTTCGGACGGTGCCGGGGGTTTTACCTCCACCACCTCGATTGTAGCAGACGTTTGGGGTAAAGTAGAATCTAT
>JAWOGE010000048.1:0-4025 GCA_046497165.1 bacterium
CTCTTTTCTCGCCGTAAAGAAGTAACTGTCAATATTCTCCTGTATAAACAGTTTTTTTAATTTCAAACTTGTTATTCGACAGTGTCAGAAAGCTCCGAAGGAAAAAATTAAAGAACCTGTGAAACAGCTCATTTTACGGTTACTCATTCCGGGCATATTAACTTTTCCAAAAAAACGATAGCTTACACCCGTACCCATTCTGAACCAATCAGTAAGATTTACATATCCTTTGATTTCGGGCTCTATGACATAAAAAAGATCCGTTCCGCTTCCTTTTTCTTCACAATCATCATCTTTCCGGTCTTCATAACAATCTTTGTCAATAACTGAAAATCCGTATCCTCCAAAACCTGTGAGTATCCCTGCAGAAAAGTTAAACATATTATGAGGAAAAAAATGATATTCAAAAATCATTCCGCCGTATCCAAGATGAAGCCTCCTGTCCTCTTCCACAGATTCAGGAACATCTCTTAATTCTTTTTCATGTATGCGATTCAAATTTCCGTATATACCGGCTCCGAGAAGAAAAGCTCCGGGATATTGCGAAAGATTGAAAACAAATCCAGCTCTGGCACCGAGCAATCCACTCGCTTCAGTATCATAACCTGAAAGTTTAAGTTGAACATCGAAAAAAAATCCGAGCTCTGAAGAATCGTCACTGAAAAGAGCACCTATCTGAGAATTCTGTTCGGATTGATAAGTTTCCGAAGTTTTGGGAGCACTTCTTTTAGCAGTCTCCGGGTTTTTCTGTTTTTTATCTGCTTTTTCATTGTTTTTCTTATTTTCAGATTCCAGCTTTTCGTTTTCTTTCATCTCAGAATGAGCTTTGTCGGAGCGTTTCACAATATCAGAATCAGGTTTTTGACGCATCTTTTTTTCCATTTTTTCCAAATCTTCTTCAACAGATTCTTCTGATTTTTCAGCAGAATTTTTTTCTTTTTCAATTTTTTCTATCTTTTTTGATCCATCCTCTTTTTCTTCAATGTTTTCAGATGACAACATACATAAAGCATACAAAACGATGATAAAGACCGTGTAAATTTTACTCATAATTCTCTCCTCAAAATGTTTTCATGGCTTTTTTATACCAATGTCGGTAATAATTAAGAAAAATCTTAAAATTATCCATATGTTCCGAAGGAATACGCTTCCTCTCAGTATGATGGAATTCAAAGGGAGATATTGACTTTTTTCCTCTTTTGAGACTGTATACAAGCCCTACTCCATATTCTTTTCTTAGAAAACCGGTTGTTCCTATTGTTGCACCTTTTTTATATAAAGTTTTTTCACGAAGTTTACTATCTATTTTCGACAACCCTTTCAGAAATCCTGAAACATTGAAATCGCTGTATTTAAAATTAACAACGCCTCCACTTCTTTGATTCTGTTTTTTAGAGTTTATCCGGGCAGTGAAGGGAAGTGTTATGTCGGCATTTTTTTCGAATATAAACATAGTTTCGAACTGCCCGCCACTTAATGTCATTTTTACATCTGGACATTCCTCCGGGAAAGGACCGTTTTTTACACAGGGAACAAGAATCATTCCGTCAGGAAGAACATAAGTTTCCCTATTTCCGAATGGAAAAAGTACAGCTTCATACTCCGCATTTTTATATCTGCTTCTAAAACGCATATAAAGAATCTTGCTATCTTCTTTCCTTAAATAAAATTGCACTTCATCTCCTCGATAGAATCTTATTTCATTTCCGAGAAAAAAATATGAAAGATGCTGTATGTTTCTGACTATATTTCGAGAAAGCGATTTTCCGTATTCCTTTTCATAACTTTCTGACAGTGTTCCGGAAAGGCGAAATTTTATAAACTCCATAGGCTCTCCGTGAGGAGAAAATCCGCTGAATATTGAATCGTAGACATTCAGCCCGTGGACATGATTGTCAGAACAGACATTGCGGGGAAAACAATAGCATTCATTTTCACGGACTTCCGAATCATCAAGATAAAGAGTTATAAAAACTATATTGAAGGAAAAAGAAATTAGAAAAAAAATAATGAGATATATTTTAGTTCTCATCAAAACATCCCGGATATTTCATTCTTTTAGGAATGAAAAGACTGTTGTACAGCGTTATTGCATAGTTATCTGTAAGAGAAGCTATAAAATCAACTATATTAGTCTCTTTTTCTCCTGAAAGAAAAGGAGAATAATAGCTCTGCAGTTCGTTATAATTCTCCATGAAATATTCAAAAAGAAACTCCACCACAGTTTCAGCTTTTCTGAACTCTTTTCTTATTTCTCCGGAGTTATATACATTTTCAAACATGAATTGACGAATATCTTCTATTATTTTATGAAAAGAATCATCCAAAGTTATAAAAGCATCCTCCGACATAATATGTTCATGGCTGGTTTTTATCATATTTCGTACAAAAGCATTTATTCTTCTTGAACTACTTTCACCTATTAATTCAAAATGAGGAATATCTTTGCTTTTTAAAATTCCACTGCGACAGGCATCATCTATATCGTGGTTAATATAGGCAACAATATCCGAAAGACGCACAACCTGTCCCTCCAGGGTAAAGGGGATGGATTTTCGAGTTTTTATTTTGCCCATGCCTTTTGAATGGTTTAATATGCCGTCTTTAACTTCAGAAGTCAAATTAAGCCCCCGCCCTGACTTGGCAATGGACTCAACTACTCTCAAACTCTGTTTTTCATGTCTGAAACCTTTTTTGTGAAGCCGGTTTAAAGCTCTTTCCCCCGCATGTCCGAAGGGAGTATGTCCAAGATCATGACCCATTGCAACAGCTTCGGTAAGTGATTCATTTAAGAACAGTGCTTTTGCCACGGTTCTCGCAATCTGTGAAACCTCAAGTGTGTGTGTAAGTCTGTTTCTGTAGTGACTTCCCTGAGGTGAAAGAAAAACCTGTGTTTTATCTTCCAGTCTTCTGAATGCCTTTGAATGAACTATCCTGTCCCGGTCATGCTGAAAAGCAGGTCTTATGGGACACTCCTTTTCAGGATAAGCACGGCCTCTTGTACGGGAGCTCAAACATGCAAAAGAAGAAAGTGTTTTCTCCTCTATTTTTTCTATATGCTCCCTTATATTACCTATGTTTTGAAGATGCATGTCTTATCAGCCTTTTCTGAATGATATGAAAAAAAGCAATAGAAAAAAGATAAAAAAAGCCATTGAAAAATAGAAAAAACTGCCGTCTTTGAAAAGAGACATTGAAAGCATACTTCCGGTAACTATGAAAGCCATGCATATGCGAGTGACCATTTTGGAAAGAAATTTTTTCTCCTCTCTTCGAATTGTCAGGTCAAGTTTGAGACGCAGATTTCCCCTTTCTATTTTCTCTAAAATTTCACTTAGATTTATGGGCAGAGTAATGCTCATTTCACGAAGATGAGAAATAATTTTTACAGCATCATCCAGCAATCTCTCCGGACTGTACTGTTCGCGTATTATGGCTGACGCCATGTCCCGGGATTCATCAATTATGTTAAAATCGGGATAAAGTGTTTTTCCAAAACCCTCCACCAGAGATACGGCTTTTGCAAGTCTGAGAAGTTCTGACGGGAGTTTCAGATAGTTTTTCCTGACGATGTTAAGTATGTCGTTCATAAGTTTTGCTGAATTCATATCGCCGAGAGAGTCTGGAAGAGCATCGAGAAGAGCTTTCATATCAAGAGAAAGAGTCTTTCTGTCAACAGGCTTTTTTCCTTTGTTAAGTTCGATACATACAGAAGCAAGTTTGAGATAGTCCTTTGTAGCCATTGCAACGAACATCTCCGCTGTTTTTTCTTTCAGATAGGGGTTCAACTTTCCCGCAAGCCCACAATCTATAAGACCGATGAGGTGGTCGGACATAAAAATAATATTTCCGGAATGAAGATCCGCATGAAAAAAACCATCCAGAAAAACCTGTTTCCAGAAAACCCTTGCACCGTTTTCTGCGATGATTTTTCTGTCATCATCTGAAAGTTCGTACTCTTTACCGAGATGTTTTATTTTATATCCTTCGAATTTTTCCATCACAATAATGGAGCTGCTGCAATA
>JAWOGE010000063.1:0-5495 GCA_046497165.1 bacterium
CCGGGAGCTTTGTCTGACCAGCAGAGTCCGTCATGCTCATGGGGGAAATTGCCCACACAGGCCTCTCCGGTATCTCCCGTATCTCCGGTATCACCGGTGTCTCCGGTATCTCCAGTATCTCCAGTATCTCCGGTATCTCCGGTATCTCCGGTATCTCCGGTATCTCCGGTATCTCCGGTATCACCGGTATCTCCGGTATCACCGGTATCTCCGGTATCTCCGGTATCTCCGGTATCACCTGTGTCTCCGGTATCACCTGTGTCTCCGGTATTTCCAGTGTTTCCGGTATTTCCAGTGTTTCCAGTATCATAATCAACAGTTTCAGAATCTTCCGCGTTTTCCATCTTGTCATTTATAAATTTCCTTGATTCTCCTCCGCATGCCGTAAAAAAAATAAAAAAAACCACAGTCACTGAAAATAATATTGATCTCACATCAACCCCCATAAAAATGTCAATTCAAACATAACATATTAAAGTATAATAAAATCCACACCGAAGTCAATTGCAAAATTTTTTCAATAAACTTTGAATTTGACATTAAATACAAGCTTGCATATTATTACTGTTGCAAAATTTTTGGGAGATGCGTATGGTTTATGAGTCTGTATTAAATAGAATCGGAAACACACCTCTGTTTAAACTTGGAAAAATCTCATCGGGCAATCTTTTTGCCAAAGGTGAATTTTTCAATCCCGGCGGAAGTATAAAAGACAGAGTAGCTCTGCATATAATTGAATTGGCTGAACAAGAAAGTAAACTCAAACCTGGAATGACCATAATAGAAGCAACTTCAGGAAACACAGGGATAGGACTTTCGCTTGTGGGTTGCCGAAAAGGATACCGTGTAATATGTGTTATGCCTGAAAACATGAGTAGCGAAAGAGTTAAAATAATTAAAGCTTTCGGAGGCGAGGTAGTTCAGACAGCTGCTGAAGACAGTCTTGACGGCAGCGTTGCAAGAGTCCGGGAAATCATCAAAGAACACCCTGAAAATTTCTTTTATGTCCAGCAGTTCTCAAACCCTCTGAATCCCGACGCACACTATAAAAAAACCGCCCGTGAGATATGGAACTCAATGAACGGTGAAATAGATGTTTTTGTAGCGGGTGTCGGCAGCGGAGGAACACTTCAGGGTGTGGGAACTTTCCTCAAAGAAAAGAATCCGGATATAAAACTCGTGGCTGTGGAACCCAAGGAAAGTGCAGCTCTGCTTGGTCGGGAACCCGGATTACATCAGATACAGGGAATAGGTGATGGATTTGTTCCCGAACTTCTTGACAAATCTATTATAGACATGGTTTTTACTGTCTCAGACAAAGAAGCCATAGAAACCACCCGCAAGCTTTCAAGGGAAGAGGGTCTTCTTGCAGGAACTTCATCGGGAGCCAATGTTTTCGTGGCCATGCACCTTGACAATAGACACAACCGTGTCGTAACTGTACTTCCCGACAGAGCTGAACGCTATTTTTCCACCGCTCTGATATAATCAGACCTGAACCGTCAGACTTCTTCGAGAAACTCTTCAAACTTTTTTTCCACCAGTGACCTTATCTCTTCAAGTCGGCTCTTTGTATCAGCTTCAAAACGGAAAACAATTACATTCTGAGTGTTGCTTGCCCGCATGAGGGCCCACCCGTCATCAAATGTTATTCTTGCTCCGTCGATATCGTTAACATCATATCCGTTATTCTTGAAATAGTTAACCAGTTTTTCCACCACCGGTACTTTCTTTTTTTCAGGAATTTCCGTGCGAATTTCCGGAGAAGCAAAAGTTTCAGGAATATCAGAAAGAAGTGCACTTATATCTCTGTTTTTTTCCCTTGAAACAATTTCAAGCAATCTCAATGTAACATATATAGAACAATCATAACCGAAAAAACGATCTTTTATAAATATATGCCCGCTCATTTCTCCTCCGAGAAGAGCTCCTGTCTCTTTCATATAAGCTTTTATAAGCGAATGCCCCGCTTTGTAGAGCACAGGATTTCCACCGTGTTTTCTTACATCGTCAACAAAGGTTTTCGAACATTTCACATCGCCTATTACCGTAACACCCTTATGTTTTTTAAGAAGATCTCTTGCAAAAAGTGTCAATATGCTGTCTCCCCAGATTATATTTCCTCTTTTGTCAACAACACCTATTCTATCTGCATCACCATCATAACCTATTCCTATGTCGGCAGATTTTTTTCTGACCTCGGAAATCAAATCCTGAAGATTAGCTTCAACAGTGGGATCAGGGTGATGATTTGGAAAATTACCGTCAGGTTCTTCAAAAATACTCGTAACATCGATACCCATTTTTTTCAAAATAGGAACCGCCACGAATCCTCCGGTACCGTTACCGCTGTCGATAACAACCTTCAGTTTTTGTGCATCTTTAATGTTTATATTTTCAAAAACAAAATCTTCAAACTGCGGAATAACATTCCGCTCAATATGTGTTCCGGGCATATCAGAGAGATGATAATCCTCTTTTTCCATTATATCTCCAATGAGCTGGATATCATCACCGTAAACCGGAAGATCCCCGTAATTTATTTTAAATCCATTATATTCTGAAGGATTATGACTTGCAGTAACCTGAATTCCTCCGTCAACCTCCGAAGTAAACAAAGTAAAATAAAGAAGCCCGGTGGGAACAAGACCGATTCCCACAGTATTTACACCGGACTCATTCAGACCTTTTATGAGCTCTTCAGCAAAAACCGGTGATGTTTCACGGGCATCATAACCTACAGACACGGTTTTAAGCGAAGCCCCCTTTTTTGCAATGTAAGTTGCAAAAGCACGCCCGAGATGCCGGGCAAATTTATTATCCATATCCTTTGAGACAATTCCTCTGATATCATATTTTCTGAATATTTCTCTGTTTATTTTCATGATTAACCTCACAAACTGATAATAAAACAAACTGAGGAATTGTAGCATCTGAAATTATGAAAAGCAAAAACTTTTTATTCCTCAGAGGATTGAGTTAAACAATTCAGGTTTTATTTACTATTGACAGTTTTATCTGTATTGATATAATTACCACCTGTCTGTGGATTACCGGGAGGGGGATTTATGATGTCAGGGCGACAATTTTCACGCATAGAATACAAAATGATCGCAACTTTCATGTACAATGACAAGAAGTATGACGGACGCATTCACAATCTGAGCATGAAAGGGATGCTTCTGGAAACAGGGCTAAAAATACCTCAAGGCGAAGAACTTTCTGTAAAAATAAGACTCAGCAGTCTCAGTACGGAATCCACAGTCGACATAAAAACTGCCCGTGTTGTAAGAAGCACTGAAGAAGGTGTTGCTCTTGAATTTGAAAAAATAGAGCTGGACTCATTCATACTACTTAGAAATATTATGATATATAACAGCGGGGATTCCGATAAAATTGATTCTGAATATCGCAACTATATAAAACACAGAAACAGAAAAAAATCATAAATACTACAACTATTGTTGTAAAAACCCTCTAAATCACAACTTTGTTTTTCCTTTAAAAAATTCAATTTCAATGATTTTTGTTTTATTTCAATTAAAATCAACACATTAGCCAAAAACAAGGTCTTGGCATAGTAATTGCTTCATATGATGTTGAGATAAAAAGTTCATTGTAATTTTGAGTTTATCTTGGCGAAAGGGTGATAGGTCCCATATTTTTCCTAATTTTTTCTTCTTTTTCTTCTTTTTCTCTATTTTTCTATAAAATTCTTTACTATCATCCTTTCGCGTTTTTTTTATCATAGTGCACTTTCTCTGTCATTTTTCATCCCGAATAATATTTAATACACCATTTCAAATAACGGAAAATCTAATTGTCGTTGAGGGAAAAAATAATTGTCGCTTGACATCATATTCTATTTTGTCCTAGTCCCTTAATTGACTGTACTAAAAAAATGGTTAATCAACGACTTTTGTAACTTCTTAAGAATAGGAGGTTTTTTAATTTTTCAATGAGAGAGTCGGACGATTCAGATGAGCTATTCTTTTATTCTTCTTCCCGCAAAGAGGAGGCCCAGGAGGATAATGAGTGCAGACCAGAAATTGCTGGTGCTCTGGTGATCGATGAGTATGGTTGCCGTACAGCATGACGAACATATGAAAGCACAATACGAAAAACACCGGACAAAAGGAAAAAGCAAACTGAGTGCGTACGGCATTATTATGCATAAACTCCTCAGAATCGTGTTCGGTGTTCTGAAAAGCGGCAAACCCTATAATGGAAAACAGTCAATGTCCCATAGCCGTAAAGCTAAAAAAGGTGCGGGATCAATGACTGCCGAAACACATCATACCACTGTTTTGCAACCTGTCAATATGAAAGGAAAAAATGATACAACTTTTACTTGACTTTACAGGGAATAACTGACCCCTGCGATCGTTGTGGTGTCGTGCGGGATCGCAAAGCTATTACCTATCAGCTTACAGAGACCTTTTTTACGAGCTACAAACGCTCGAAAACCTCTGACTGCCAAATGTTTTATACACATTTTTATGGGTTATATTTCTATTCAATTAATTCTTTCACATATAAAAATGGGCAAAATGCAATCTTATTCTCTGTATTAGAAAAATATTTCACTTTGTCTTCCTTAACTATTTCCCCATTTTTAGTCCAACGTAAATTCCAATTTAAATTGCAAGGTTGAATTATTGGTTTTTCTAACTTGTTGTTACTTAGTTCAAGATTCCAAATCCAACGCGGACTATTATTCGTTAATTGATAAGGGGCAACATCCCACAATTCTAATTTGTTAAAATTATCGAGGGTTCCGTTTGATTTTGTTACTTCAATTAAAGGTCTATAAAATATTAAATCTGATTCGAAGTAACCCGTTGTCGGGAATTTAATAAAACCCATTCGTCGCCAAAAGTGTTCAGATTCTTGTGGTTGGCAAAAAAGTCTAATTGCAATAATTTTTTGATTAGTAAATTCTTGAGCGATTTCATTTAAGAAAATTTTCCCAAATCCTTTTTTTCTATAGTTACGATTAATTTCCAAAATATCAATGTCTACATAGATATTGTATTTCGAATAAACTGCAAATCCAATAATTTTTGCATTACTTTCAAAGGTAATTAGCTTATTTGACTCAAATGATTTTTCAATAATATTCCAATTACAATAAAATCCTTCATTGTATAAGCTATCCTCTTCAATAAGCCGTTTTTCGATAATCTTCAAATCTGTTTTAGAAGGTGATAAGTTTATTCTATTTGCCATCTGCACCATAAATCTTTCTGAATTCAAGTTCAATTTCCTTATTAATTTCTTCCGTTTTCTCTAATGGCGGCTCTAATTTACCAACAGCCCGAATTCCTGCAATTTGATATTCTTGTTTATGTTCGTCTGGGATGTTTTCATCGGACACCGTAGGCATAAGATCACTAATATAATCTTCAATAAAGGTATCTAATTCAGTTAATAAGGATTTTATCATCACATCACCTCTGACATCACTTTTCAGCATGAAAGTTCTCATATAATTC
>JAWOGE010000070.1:0-5593 GCA_046497165.1 bacterium
ACAATCAGAATAGGGAAAAGAGTTCTTCTGGCCGAAGGTTTATCTCTGGATTACTCCGGCGGAGTTGAAATAGGTGACGATGTGTGGCTTTCGGAAGATGTGATGATACACACACATATACATCCTCTCAATGAAAGAAGGATTTACAGTAGATCTGCTGAAATAGAAACAAAACCTCTTAAAATCGGGGATTGTGCATGGATAGGAGCTCGTGCTGTTATTCTTCCGGGTGTTGAGACCATAGGTCGGAACTCTGTTGTCGGTGCCGGAAGTGTTGTTACAAAAAATGTTCCTGAAAATGCAGTTGTTGCAGGCAATCCCGCAAAAATCATTAAAAAAGCATCGGATTATGAAGACAGGAGGGAAAGTCCATGAATCTGGCCATAACAGGAGGAAGAGGTTTCATAGGAAAATGGTTTCTGCGAATCTGCGGAGAGAAGTATCGATGTACAGTTTTCGGAAGAGATAAAAACACCGACTCGGTGAAAGTTGGTGGAAAAACTCATCCTTACCTGAGTACAGATTATTCTTACGAATCTCTCAAAGAGCTTTTGGAAGATTTTGACTGTGTTCTTCATTTTGCCGCAGAAAGAATCGGAACAAGTGGCAGATTTACCGATTTTTCTGATAATGTGAACATATCATCCAATATTTTTGCCGCCTGCAGAAAATTAGAGATAAAAAATATAATCCATCTTTCTTCACGAATGGTATACAGTTGTGAAAAATCCATGCCGTGGCATGAAAAGCTTAAAGTTAAACCCCTGAATTTTTATGGCATTTCAAAACATACGGTGGAACAACTCTCTTATATTTACAACAGGCTTTACAGCATGAACATCAAAAATCTCCGTACGGCACAAGTTTTCGGTCCGGGAGAGAAAGACGATTTCATGTTTATGAAATTTGTGTCTCTTGCCCGAAAGAAAAATGAACTCAAACTTTTTGGAAGTGGAAAAGCACGGAGAGAATATATTTATGTAAAAGATGTTATCAATGCCGTCGAAAATGCTATTAAAAATCCGGGGAAAAGAGGGATTTTCAATCTCGGTACGGGAAAAAACATGAGCCTTGAGGAGATTGCGAAAACAATAAATTCGGTTTTTGACAACAGTGGAAACATAACACGCATATCTGTGAAAAAAGAAGATCTTTCAAGGAGTCTCATGAGCATAGAAAAAATATCCCGGGAGTTTGACTGGGAACCTCGATGGACACTGAAATCCGCACTTGAAGATATGAAAAACAACATGGAATGAACACTGTATGCTGAGTGTCAGAGTAAAAAAAATAATTCTTCTGAATATGGTTATTGTTTTATATCCCGTAATTGCAATTCTGGCAAAAATGGCTTCTATGCATCCTTTTATGTCTAAATCGTTTATGCTGTATCTTTTTTTTGAAATAATTTTTATGGGGCTTTACGCTGTTTTCTGGCGTTATATACTGAAATATCTTGATGTCTCAATGGTATACGCAAACAGAGCTCTTGTTATTATCTATAATATGCTGGTGGGTGCGTTTCTTTTTGACGAAAGCATAAGTTTATGGAATATATTAGGAGGTTTGATTATAATCTGCGGAATAGGAGTTGTTTTCAGCAATGCTGATTGTTAAACAGTACGGAATTATATTTTTTGCCATAGTTCTGGTATCTGTCTCGCATGTAATGATAAAATACAGTACCCGTAAAAAATACGGATCTGTCTTGAAAGAATATTTGAATCCCGCAACAATAACGGGATACACGCTGCTACTTTTTTCCGCTTTTATAACCATTTTTGCTTTAAGATATATCCCTTTTAAAAGTTTTCAGGTCTATATGTCTCTTACATATCTTTTTATTCTTTTATTGGGACATTATATACTGGGAGAAAAAATAACCAGAGAAAAAATAATCGGCAACTCTCTGATAGTTATAGGCATCATTGTTTTCAATCAATAATTTGAATTGAAATTACATCTGATTACACTGGAGGTAATATGAAAGAATTAAAAGGAAAAAAAGCAATTATAACCGGGGCAAGCAGTGGATTCGGTGTAGATTTTGCAAATATTTTTGCAGAAATGGGCATGGATGTGATTATAGTTGCAAGAAGACGGGAAAGACTGGAAAAAACCGGAAAAGAGATTGAAGAGAAGTATGGAGTTAAGTCAAAGGTCATAGCTATGGATCTGGCCGGTATTGAAGCTGCTCGCAAACTGTGTGAACTTGTAAACGAAGATGAGGTGGAGGTGCTTGTAAACAATGCCGGATACGGTATTTTCGGATATGCAGGAGAACAGGATGTCAAAGAGGTGGATTCTATGATACAGCTCAATGTTTCCACTGTGGCGGCTTTAACCAACATCTTTCTTGAAAAGATGATAAACAGAGATTCCGGTTATATTTTGAATGTAGCTTCCTTCGCAGGTTTTTCTCCAATGCCCCTTTATGCGGCTTACGCGGCAACAAAAGCCTTTGTAATGAACTATTCTGTATCCATTCACACCGAACTCCGTGAAAAAAATTCCGGAGTAGTTGTATCGGCTTTTTGTCCCGGATATACAAAAACTGAGTTTATAGATGTTGCCAGACAGAAAAAATCACCGTTTGTAAGAATGGTAACCGGAGAAAGTTTTCCCGCCGCAAAAAAAGCAGTTAAAGCTATGTTTAGAGGCAAAGCAGTGTGTATGCCCGGAATAATAAACAAAACAGGAGCCCTGATATTGAAATTCATGAGCAGAAAAGCCGCTGCAAAACTCATTTATAATGCCGTTAAAAAATAGATGCATTCTCTTTGACATAACTCCCGATTCTTGTGAATTATGAGGGCAAATGCTTGACTATTAAATATTTTCATGTTAAAAATTTCCTGAATTTGTTTGCTGTGTTTTTATTTACAGCTGCTTAAATTTTATTTTCAAGATGTAAAGATTGAAACGGGGGCTTACATGGAACAGGGTTTGATTCTGACTCTGCTCGGGATGACTTGGGTGTGTATTTTTCTTATACTTATGATAATCTTTACAATTTTATCGTCCACTTTAATACGAAAATTTTTTCCGGAAAAAGATGAGGGTGATACCGAGAAAAATGAAAAAATAAAAAAGATGGAGGAACATGCCGCGGCATTGGCAATTGTACATCACCTCAAAAGAAGGAGAGGTTCAAAATGAAAAAACATGTTGATACAATGATAACAGCTTTCCGTGACGGTTTTCAATCCGTGTACGGAGCCCGTGTACTCACCGAGGATTTTCTTCCGGCAGTTGAAGCTGCTGCTGATGCTGGCTTTAGTCATTTTGAGGCAGGCGGCGGGGCTCGCTTTCAGTCTCTGTATTTTTATTGTAATCAGGATGCTTTTGAGATGATGGATGCTTTTCGTGAAAAAGCCGGTCCGGATGCTAATCTTCAGACACTGGCGAGAGGTATAAATGTTGTTGGACTTGATTCTCAGCCTCGGGATATAATTGAACTTCACGCAAAACTTTTTAAAAAACACGGTATTACAAGCATTCGTAATTTTGACGCACTAAATGATGTGAATAACCTGATATACTCCGGAGAGTGCATAAAAAAAGCGGGTCTCAGCCATGAGGTCTGTATAACACTCATGGAGCTGCCTCCGGGGTCTTCGGGAGCTCACGATGCAGCTTTTTATATGAAAGTTCTCAGAGATATTCTTGATTCCGGACTTCCATATGACAGTGTCTGTTTTAAAGATGCCAGTGGCACCAGTGTACCTTCTAAAGTTTATGAAACAGTAAAAAAAGCAAGAAAATTGCTCGGCGATAATATGAAGATAGTTTTTCATACACATGAGACGGCAGGAACTTCAATAACTTCTTACAAGGCCGCCCTTGAAGCCGGTGCAAATCAAATAGATCTGAGCATGGCTCCGGTTGCCGGCGGAACTGCCCAGCCCGATGTTATGACAATGTGGCATGCTCTCAGAGATACAGAGTATGATCTCGGCGTAGATATAAAAAAAGTTATGGAAGCTGAGCAAATTTTCAAAGAATGTATGAAGGATTATTTTCTTCCGCCCGAAGCTCTCAAAGTCGAGCCGCTTATTCCTTTCAGTCCAATGCCGGGTGGAGCGTTGACAGCAAATACTCAGATGCTTCGGGATAATGACATGATGGACAGATACGATGAAATAAGTCGTGCCATGGAAGATGTAATTCAAAAAGGCGGATTCGGAACATCGGTGACTCCGGTCAGTCAGTTTTATTTTCAGCAGGCTTTTAACAATGTCATGTTCGGTTCCTGGAAAAAAATTGCCGAAGGTTATGGGAAAATGGTTCTGGGTTATTTCGGCTCTACACCTGTTGAACCTGATCCGAAAGTTGTTTCTCTTGCATCGGAGCAGCTCGGTCTGGAAACCACTTCGGAATCACCTCTTGATATAAACGATAAAGATGAATCCAAAGGCGTTGAAAAAGCCTCAAAAGACCTTGAAGAAGCAGGTCTGGAAATAAACGATGAAAATATTTTCATAGCCGCCACATGCCGGGAAAAAGGGATAGCTTACCTGAAAGGAGAGGGAACTCTCGGAATTCGTAAAAAAGATGAGCCTGTTTCTGATTCGGGAGTATACTCGGTAAAATTGGATGGAAAAAAATTTGTTGTGGATGTCTCGCGTGATGGTGTTGCTGAAATTGACGGCAAAACCATCTCTTATGAAATATCCGCTGACGATTCAGAATCATCCGAAAATAAAAGCGGCGGGGGCGATATTGATGTTTTAAATGCCCCTCTGGCAGGGATTGTGCTGCGTCTGCCCTGCAGTGAAGGTGATTTGGTTGATGAAGGTGAAACCATGATAGTTCTGGAGTCCATGAAAATGGAGACTCCTGTTACTGCTCCTTCATCCGGTAAAATTTTAAAGATTCATGTTAAACAGGGGCAACAGATTAAATCGGGCGAACCTCTTCTTGAATGGGAGGTCTGAATATGAATTTTCTGGAAGCTTTTGAAGCTATTTGGAATTCAACGGGTATTGTCGGTTTCATGCAGGAGGGAGGATTTAAATCTCTTGTAATGATAGCGGTCTGTCTTGTTCTTATATATCTCGCCATAGCAAAAGGTTTTGAACCGCTGCTTCTAATCCCCATCGGTTTCGGGGGAATTCTTGCCAATATTCCCTTTGCGGAAATAGCGGCCCGTTCCCGACATATTGTGGAGGTTTCGGAAAGCGGAGGAATGGAAGTTGTTACAGAGTACGGAGGTCTGCTCGGACAGTTTTTTGATTTCGGGCTGTCTTCAGGAATCTTCCCTGTACTGATTTTTATGGGAGTCGGAGCCATGACCGATTTCGGACCTCTTATAGCAAATCCTAAAACTGCCATTCTTGGAGCTGCCGCTCAATTCGGAATATTTATGGCTCTTCTCGGAGCTCTTGCCATGGCTCCTCTGGGCGACATAATAAACAAAATTTTTGTAAGTCCGGGTTGGGGAACAGCTATCAACCTCGATTTCGGCCTCGGTGAAGCTGCCAGTATCGGTATCATAGGAGGTGCTGACGGTCCCACCGCTATTTTTACTACAGCAAATCTTGCTCCGCATCTTCTCGGACCCATAGCTGTTGCCGCATACTCTTATATGGCT
>JAWOGE010000263.1:0-4742 GCA_046497165.1 bacterium
CATCGCAGCTCCCATGCCGCCGCCGATACACATCGATTCGATGCCGTATTTTTTGTCGTACATATGGAGGTTGTTTACAAGGGTAGCCATTATTTTTGATCCGGTACATCCAAGAGGGTGACCGAGAGCTATGGCTCCACCGTGAAGGTTAACTTTAGATACATCTAATCCAAGCTCTCTTATGCTGTAGAGTGCCTGAGATGCAAAAGCCTCGTTGAGTTCGAAGATGTCTATATCGTCTTTTTTCATTCCTGCAATCTTAAGAACTTTAGGAATTGCATAAACGGGACCGACACCCATCTCGTCAGGCTCGCAGCCTGCTGCAGCATAGGCAACGATTCTGGCAAGTGGTTTAGCTCCGGTTCTTTTCATAGCTTCCTCACTCATGATTACATTGGCAGCAGCACCGTCTGTAGTCTGTGAAGAGTTTCCTGCAGTTACAGTACCGCCGGCTTTAAAAGCACCTCTTAGTTTTCCAAGACCTTCGATTGTTGTTTCAGGTCTTACACCATCATCGAAGTCCTGCATTTTTGTTGTTTTCTCCCATGTTCCGTCAGGATGTTCAACATATTTATGAGCAGGAGTAGGGACTATCTCTTTGAAAAGACCTTCTTTCTGAGCCTTGGCAGCTTTCATGTGTGAGTTGTAAGCAAACTCATCCATCTGGTCTCTTGTAATGTTGTATCTTGATACAACATTCTCAGCTGTTACACCCATAGATGTATAAACATCAGGTGACTTCATTGACCAATCGGGATGAGGTCTAGGCATGTTGCCGCCCATAGGTACGATAGACATTGATTCAAGTCCGGCTCCCATTGTAATGTCTGCCCAACCGCATTTGATCTTCATTGCGGACTGAGCGATTGACTCTAGTCCTGAAGCACAGAAACGGTTAACAACTGCTCCTGCAACCTCTTTTGGGAATCCTGCCATCAGAAGAGCAACACGGCTTACGTTCAGGCCCTGCTCAGCTTCAGGGAAAGAGCAACCTGTGATTATATCATCAACTTCACCTTTATCAAGGTTTATTTTTTCACATGCTGCAGCCAGTATATGAGACAGAAGATCCTCGGGTCTTGTCTGAGAGAAAGCACCACGTGCTCTTCTGCATCCGGGGGTCCTGACTGCTGATACTATATAAGCATCTCTCATATGATATCCTCCTTTTATTAAATTTTATTAAATCATCAGTGGCTTGCCGGTCTTGACGATATGTTCAGCCATTTTCTGGGTATTTTCTGTTTTCCAGAGGTCAACAAAAGTTTCCCTTTCAAGCTGCAGCATATAATCTTCGCTGACGAGTGCGCCCTGATTAGCTTCACCACCGGAAAGAACGTATGCTATCCTCTTGGCTATATATTCCATGTGAGGAGTGATAAAGTTTCCGTGGTGCATATTCCAAAGTTCAGCATAGATCATACCGAGAGCATCTTTACCGAATACAGGAATTTTGGTTTTTGCCGGAGCTACATATCCGTCTTCAACCATTTTTATAACTTCTTTTTTAGCTTCTCCGAGGAGATAATCCTTGTTAAAGATTATTCTGTCTTTAGCTCCGAGCATTCCATTGGTTCTTGCTTCTGCAGCTGACATGGAAACTTTGGCCATTGCTATGTTCATAAAAGCAGGAACAAAGTATGCACCCATATCTGAAATTTTAACCGCGCCCGGTTTTGTTTCAACAAATTTTCTCCACAGATTTGTACAACCGCCGCCTGCAGGAAGGAGTCCGGCACCGATTTCAACAAGACCCATGAAAAGGTCAGCGTGAGCGATTATTTTGTCAGATGCAAGACAAACTTCACAACCGCCGCCGAGAGTCATTCCGTAAGGTGCAGCTACAACGGGGAACGGAGCGTACTTCATCCCGAAAAGGTTAGCGTGTACATTTTTGATAAAGTTGTCAATATCGCTAAATTTCTTTTCTTTTGCAAGTTTACCCATGTACTCAAGGTCTCCACCTGCTGAGAAAGCGCCCGGCATTCCCGGAGCCTGGTTGGCTATAGTAACACCGATACCGTTTTCTTTGACATATTCAGCAACTTCAGGCATGAAATCAACGATTTCGCCATTAAGAGCGTTCATTTTTGTGTGGAATTCAATATTGAATACACCGTCACCGATGTCAATAAGTGAAACGGATGCGTTTGATTTAACAACTTTGTTGTCAGCTCTGAAGTTTTCAAGTGAAAGAATATTGGGGCTCTTTACTATCTCTTTGTAGCTTCCTGAGACGAAGTCGAAGTATTTTTTCTTTCCGCCTTCAATTTTGTAGAAGGTTTCGTTTCCGCTGTCAACCATCTTCTTGACGTTGTCAGGTACTTTAAGTCCGTCTTTTTCCATTTTTGCAACAGTATCTTTTACGCCGATGTTGTCCCATATTTCAAATGGACCGGCTTCCCAGGCATATCCCCACTTCATCGCGTTGTCTATCTCCACGACTGTGTCTGATATTTCAGGAATTCTGTTTGCTGCGTAAATAAAAGCTTTGGAAATGAGTTCCCATGCAAAATCAGAGCCTTTATCTCCGCTGAAAAGAATAGCTTTCTGTTTTTCTGCAAGCGTTTTTGCTTCTTTAGCTTTAACAACGTTGTCCGGTACAGCTTTTCTGTCGTATTCGTTGTGCTCAAAAGATTTTGGATCAAGAACTTTTTTGATCTTTTTCCATTCGGGAGTTATATCAGTTTTATAAAAACCGACTTTTGACTTGTTTCCGAACATTTTATTGTCGAGCATCTTTTTTACAAAACCGGGAAGCTGATAAAGGTCTCTTCTCTCATCATCCGGAAGAAGTTCATATGAATTATCTGCAAGGTGGCCTAATGTGTCAAGACCAACAAGGTCTGCAAGAGCAAACATACCTGTTTTGGGTAAACCGAAAGCAGGTCCGAACATCGCGTCAATTTCGTTGAGAGAAAGGTCTTTATGTTTTTCAACAAGATGAAAAGCTTCGCAAATAAGCTGAACACCGATTCTGTTACCGATAAAGTTTGGAGTGTCTTTTGCCCATACAATACCTTTACCGAGTATTTTTTCTCCCCATGAAGCAATAAAATCAAGAACATCTTTCTTGGTTTCTTTCCCGGGAATAAGCTCAAGAAGCTTCATGTATCGCACAGGATTAAAAAAGTGAGTTCCGAGGAAATGCTCTTTTAGTTCCTTGCTGAAGTTTTCTGAAATTTTATCCAGTGGAAGACCTGATGTGTTTGTAGTAACAATAGCGGTAGGCTTTCTTACTTTTTCTATTCGAGCAAAAAGCTCCTGTTTAATTTTCAGGTTTTCAACAACAACCTCTACTATAAGGTCGCAGTCCTTTAGTTTGTCAAAATCGTCGGTAAGGTTACCGGTTTCAACGAGCTCAGCATCCTTTTTCTCCATGAAAAGAGCTGGTTTGGATTTGAGAGCTGCATCGTATCCGGCCTGAACGATTCTGTTTCTGGCTTTTGGATCATTTTTCTCTTCGTCCTTTAAGTCGAAAGGAACAATGTCCAGAAGCAGGGTAGGAATACCGGCACTGGCACAAAGAGCCGCTATACCGCCTCCCATGATCCCAGAGCCGATAACGGCTACCTTTTCGATCCTTCTTGCCATAAAAACCTCCTATTTAATGGTTGTGAGTTATTATGTTGTAAATTTTGTAATTTTTTATATTACCATAACTAATAGTAGCATAAAAAAAATTACTAAAATGTTCAGTCATAACTGATCATTTTAAGGTCAACTATTCATTTATTAAATTTCATGTCAATTATATTAAAAATTTGTTTTAAAAATTGATCATAAAATTTTTTTATAATTATATTGGTCAAATGTTTAATTATCCTCATCCCGACAGGGTTATTGGGCGCAGTTTAATTTTTAGGGTATAAGAATTATTTATTGTTTAATTAAAGGTGTCACCCTGAGCAATTCGACAAGCTCATTACAGGCTTCGTCGAAGGGCGACATGGCAGCAACAGGGCTTTTGCTGTAGTGTAATACTTCGACTGCGCTCAGTATGACACTTTTTTGGAGTAAGTAAATAAACAACATTATGCAATACCCTGATAATTAAGGTGCGTGCGGATTATTTATTCAATATTACCAGGGCATCCACAGCAACAGGCGTTGACCCGGATATAATCAGGGGATTGATGTCTATCTCCTCAATTTTATCGTATTTCAGTGCCAGTTCTCCAATGCCGATAAGGGCTTTTTTCAGAGATTCTATATCTACAGGGGGCATTCCTCTGAAACTTCCGAGAAGTTTTTTTGCTTTTATTTCTGTTACCATCTCCTCTGCATTCTGACCTGACAGTGGCGCTATTCTGAAGGATACATCCTCAAAAACCTCTGTAAATATCCCACCTATACCGAACATTACAACAGGACCGAACTGAGGATCCCGGGTCAGACCTATAACAAACTCTCGTTTCCCTTTTACCATTTCCTGTACAAGAACACCGTCAAGTTCAATTCCGGCTTCTGTTATTTCAGCATAAGCTTTTTCAAGACCTGCTCTGTCTTTAATGTCTAATTTTACCATATCCTGCTCGGTTTTATGGGCAAGGCTTGCAGATGCTCCCTTTAGTACTACGGGATAACCGGTTTCCCCTTCAGCAAACCTGATACATTCATCAAGGTCCGCGGCAAGAGTTTCGCGGGATATTTGAACTCCGGCAGACGCGATAATCTGTTTTGAATCATATTCGGAAAGACTGTGAAGACCCTGTTCCGGGGTCTTTTTGATAATATCTTCT
>JAWOGE010000270.1:0-13462 GCA_046497165.1 bacterium
AAGCCGGTGCCTGCGGAACTGCGGCTGTAATAACCCCCATAGGCAGCATCACCCACAAAGATAAAAAAACAACTTTTTACGGAGACGGTAAAGAGGTCGGTCCTGTTGTGAAAAAGCTTTACGACATGCTCACTTCCATACAATTCGGCGACAAAAAAGGCCCTGAAAACTGGGTTATCGGAATCTGAATATCCGGAAATACAACCTTTTCAACAAACTGTTTTTCCGATATTATCAATGTCAGGGATTTTATTGCCGAAGCGATACCTTCGAATATTGCCGTGAGTTTCTACTTATTTCCTGTAATTTCATAGAGTTTATCTTCGGAAATCACTTCCACATTATTTTTTTTAGCTTTTTCCAGTTTACTACCCGGATTTTCCCCCGCTACAAGATAATCTGTGGCTGAAGATACCGAACTGCTGACTTTTCCGCCTTTATCCTGAATAATTTTTTTAAGTTCGTTGCGGGGAACAGACATTGTACCGGTTATAACAAATCTTTTTCCTGAAATTCCGGTATCTTCTTGGATTTCAGGATAGATGATCTCAACTCCGGCTTCAAACATTCTTTCTATTTCGGCCTGATTTTCTTCGTTGTGAAAAAAGCCGGTTATGGACCGGGCAACTTTTTCACCTACTCCCTCAATGGAAAGCAGCTCATCATCTGTAACGGAAAAGAGATCCCGAACTTTGTAACGGGAGGCAAGTTCAGCGGCAAGATATTCACCTACATTTTCAATTCCGAGTGCAAAAAGAAATTTACGAAAATCTATCTTTTTAGATTTTTCAAGGGCATCCATAAGGTTGTCTGCCGAACGCTTGCCCCAGCCTTCAAGTCCGTAAAGAGAAACAAGATGTTTTTTCAGAAAAAATATGTCGGAAAGTCGTTTTACAAGTCCCGCTTCATTGAAATATCGTATCTGTCTGCTTCCCAGTCCTTCAATGTCAAAACCTTTTCTGGAAACAAAATGTTCCATACTTGCCTGTTTTCTTGCGGGACAGTTCACATTGGGACATTTTATGGATATGAGATTCTCCTGAACAACAAGTTCAGAACTGCAGACAGGACATTTTTCAGGAATAACTATTTGCTTTTCAAAACCATCGCGTTTCTGTTTCACCGGAGCGACTATTTCAGGAATAACATCGCCAGCTCTTCTCACAAATACCGTATCATTTATAAATATATTTTTTCTCTTTATCTCATCATAGTTGTGGAGTGTTGCTCTTCGCACTGTTACTCCGCCTATACTTACAGCTTCAAGCTCGGCAACAGGTGTTACCACGCCGGTTCTGCCTACCTGCCAGTTTACATCTTTCAAAACAGTGGTTTTTTCCACAGGAGGCAGCTTATAAGCAACGGCCCAGCGGGGAGTTCTGGTAAGAGTTCCGGCTTTTTTCTGATCTTTGAAGTTATTGAATTTCACCACAAGTCCATCTATGTCATAAGGTAGTTCTCCTCTTTTTTCTATGTGATTTTTTATCATATCTTCCACTTCAAAAAGAGTTTTTATTTTTTTATGATGAGGTGTGTGAAATCCGGATGCAACAAGAAAATCATGAACATCCTTCTGTGAAGAAAGAATTTCTCTGTCAGGAACAAACAACAGTTCGTAAGCAAAAAAACTCAGCGAACGCCTTGCGGTGACAGAAGGATCCAACTGTCTCAATGAGCCGGCCGCAGCATTTCTCGGATTGGCAAAGGGATTTTCAGCTTTTTTTGTTTTTTCTTCATTGAGTTTTTCAAAATTTTTCAATGTAAGATATATTTCTCCTCTCACATAGGCTTCTGGAAAAGGTTCCAGATTCTCTACATAAAGAGGTATATCCTTCACGGCGGCGGCATTTTCCGTAACATCTTCACCCACAGAACCATCTCCTCGTGTTGCCGCCTGTCTGAACCTTCCCTTTTCATAAAGCAAACTCATGGCAAGACCGTCTATTTTCCGCTCAACTATGAATCCGTCTGAAACATTTACTCCACTTCTTGAAAAAAAATCTTCCAGATCTTTCAAAGCAAAAACATCATCCAGTGATAACATTCTGGCGGCATGTTTTACTTTTTTCATCTCTTTTCTCGGAGGCCCGCCCACCCTTCCGGAAGGCGAATCAGCAAGTTTCATATCAGGATATCTGTTTTCTATCTTTTTCAAAATACGAAAATACTCATCGTATTCAGCATCACTCATCAAAGGAGCGTTCCCGGTATAGTAAGCAACGGAAGCCATATTCAGATCCCTTACAAGCTGTTTGTATTTTTTCATAACTGTTTCCCGGGATTCATTTAAAATACTTTCAGTAATCATAATCATTTCTCCCTTAATCGGTTAAACGAGAGCTCTGCATCAGAAACTATAATAACTCTTTATGCTCTCATAATCAATTTTCACATCCCGGACAACTTTTTTACCACACCCAGATTCCTGAAAATAAAATTGTAAGAAAAGCTCATGTTGTGTATTATTATGTATGTTTTTTTCATGCAAGGGGGCTTTTCTTTATGACTTTAAAAAAACTGAACGCGATTTTTATTTTTACTGCTGTTATGATTATCCCTGTTTTTTTTCTCCACCCAAAATCGATTTTACTTATGGAAATAGACGATAATACAGGAGAAATAAAAGAAGAGGTTTTAAAAGGGTCCTGGGTTTATCTAACAGAACTGATAGAGAAAACAGATCAATATTCTGTTGCTGAACCTGCAAAAACAAAAAAACTCGAAAAAAAGAACTGCATAAATATGGAATGTTTTGCAGATACAGGAAAAGAGTTATCTGTAAATGTCATAGCTCTACCTGAAATAGGATACTTTGCCGGGATTTACACCATAACTGTTCATTTTATCGAAGTTGAAAATAAGTTCAGAAAAGAGGTTGCGGCTGTGGATTTCAACGGAACAGCGGTGGGTATGAAAAAAGCTGTTGAAAGTCTTGCCTCCACCATCGGTGGAAAAAAAGGAGAAAAACGCATAGTTATAGATAAAAAAAACGAATTTCAAAAAAAGTTTTCCGCAGAAAAAATAAAAAAGACACCTCTGAAAAAACATAAAGTTAAAAAAACAAAAACAGTGGTAAAAAAATCTGTTCCCGGCTCCATTAAAATTACGACAAATCCTTCGGGAGCTATAGTGGTTGTCGATGCGGGAACATCCTCCCAGCATACCTGCAAATCACCCTGCGAACTTTCTGGAATATCGCCGGGCAATCACATAGTGAGAGTAACTCAAGAGGGCCATCAAACTGAAGATATGTCCATAAATGTTCCCGAAGGAAAAAAAATCAGTCGTTCAGTGGAGCTTAAAAAGAAAAAAACCGTTCAGAAAAGAAAGCATTTCAATCTCATAAAAGCTTCGGCTGAAGGAAACACCAAAAAAGTTAAAGATCTGCTGAAAAAAGGAGCTGATGTCAATTTTCGGGATGACAGAGAAATCACGCCTCTGCTTGCCGCCACATTGAACGGTCGTAAAAAACTGGCAAACTTCCTGATTTCCAGAGGAGCGAGCTTCTCTTCTGTTGAAGCAGCAGCCATGCTTGCCATGAGTGTGGATAAAAATGACAGATCTCTGATAAATCTTCTTGTGAAAAGCAAAGCAGATTTCAATGTACGCTACGACAATAACAGAACCATTCTATGGCAGGCTCTGGAAAAGGGCAGAATAGATCTTATAAAACCGCTTTTGAAAGCCGGGGTTAATCCAAATCTCCGCGACGCATCGGGAGTTACTGCGGTTCGCTGGGCACTTGAAAACGGAATGAAAGACGCTGTTGTAACTCTTTCTAAAAACGGGGCAAAAATAAGCAGAGATGAAGCTTCGGTTATGTTGCGAAACGCTCTCTCCGATGAAAATATAATTGTTGTCGAACTGCTTATAAAAGCCGGTGTTGATGTTAATAAAAAGTTTGATGACGGTCTCACTCCTTTGTGGTATGCTGTTCTTCAGAATCGTGAAGATATTGCGGAAATGCTCATAAATGCCGGTGCAAAACCCGGTGTCAGGGATAAAACCGGAAAAACCCTTCTCATGTATTCCATAGAACATAGAAACTTTGACAGTGCAAGGCTTCTTCATGAAAAAGGAGCCAGAATGAAGCTGAGTGAAAAAAAACAGCTTTTCCTCAAAGCACTTGCTATCGGAGATACGAATCTCGCACAAATTCTGATCTCAATGGGCATCAGACCAAATATGGAGATGGAAGGCGGATTGTCACCGCTTGCCATAGCGGCTTTTAACAACAACATTGATATGGTAAAAATTCTCGCAGAAAATGGTGCAAATCTCAACGCAAAGGACAGACACGGAAATTCGGTTCTCATATGGGCTGTTGAAGCAGGCAGAAAAAAACTGGCACGGACTTTAATAATGAAAGGTGCCAATGTAAATCTTTTTGACAAAAACAAACAAACCGCATTGATAAAAGCTGCTTACGCTGACAACTTTGACATGGCCGCATTGCTTGTCAAAAACGGAGCTAAAATTGATTTGAAAGACAAAAACGGCAATAACGCATTATTGGTGGCAACAGCTCAGGGCAGTTTTGAAATGTCAGAACTTCTTCTGGAAAACGGTGCCTTCATAAATGTCCGCGACAAAAACGGTAACACACCGCTTATAATTGCCATACACAAGCAATACAACGACATTCTCAATATGCTCATTGACAAAGGTGCGGATATCAATATGGCAAACAAATCAGGCCGGACCGCCATTATGATTGCCTCGGAAAAAGGATATTTCAAACTTTTGAAACTTTTTCATGAAAACGGAGGTAACATCAATATCCGTGACAAGGAAAACCTTACCGCCATTATATATGCTGAACGCAACAACCGCAAACGAATTGTTGATTATCTACTTGAAAACAAAGCTGAACTTTCAAGTAGAGAACACAGAAACGAAGTTATAAGATACGCCACCGTAAACAGCTACACAAAAACCGTAAAACTTCTCGTGAAAAACAATGTGCCTGTAAACATGCGTTTCAGAGACGGCAACACTCCTCTTCATTTTGCCATATTGAACGGAAACATTCCCATGATAAAAGTTCTTGTGGAAGCCAAAGCCGACATCGAAGCAAGGGACAAAGAGGGAAGAACACCACTTCTTTATGCTGCGGAAAAACGCTCGGAACCTGTGGTAATTGAACTTATAAAACTGGGTGCTGAAATAAATGTACACGGAAAAGACAAAAATACCCCACTGCTTCTTTGTTCCGGACGGGGATTCAAAAAAGCTGTAAAACTTTTAATAAAGAAAAAAGCCGATCTCAACGCTAAAGATAACAACGGAAGAACAGCAATAATAAGAGCAAAATACACCGGAAACTATGAAATAGTCGAAATACTGAAAAAAGCAGGTGCCTACGAATAATCACTTTCGAATTTTTCACTATCTGAATAGTTTTACAGGAGAAAAGCACCATGAAAAAAATTATTCTTCTATCTCTTTTTTTTATACTTTCCTTTTCGATTTATCCGGAAGAAAACTCTTTTCCTGAAATTTCAGAATTTTTCATTTCACGCATTACAGAAGAGTTTAACAGCAGATTCAGAGAAAACATAAATATAGACAGCATAGAAATGGGAAGCAACAAAAAAGTTTTACTGGTGAAAATTTCCGGAATACCTGTTCATTTAAAAGGTTTTGTGAATCACTATTTCATTGATGAAACAAATAGATTTTTCATAAATGCTCTTTCCGTGCTTCCTTTTTCATTCAGAGGAATAAACATAAAAGTAAGGCATCCGGAAACAGATGAATACCGTTCTCTTACAGAGTTCCTTCCCGAACTGCCTCCGGTTCCCGCAAAAGATTATGAGAAACACTCCTCCGGCACTTTAAAACCGGTATCCTCTCCCCGCAAATCTGAAGGCATGCTTTCGGGAAAAACAGTTTTCATAAGTCCCGGGCACGGATGGACCTACCATAATGGGAACTGGATAACTCAGAGGGGAAACACTTTTGGAATTGTTGAAGATATTTCAAATGCTGAAACAGTAAGTAATTTTTTAACAGCCTATCTTAAAAATGCAGGGGCAGAAGTTATTCCGGTTCGAGAAACAGCCCTTAACAGCAATATGGTAATTGTCGATAACGAAGACAACCCCGGAACACAGGGATATTACGAAGAAGATGGGCAATGGCAGGATTCGGCCGGAGAAAAAAACGGATATTCTCACATCCCGACTCCTTATGAAAACCAGGAAAACCCTTTTGAGCAGGGCAGCTACCGATACACGGTATCTTCTCCGGAAAAATCGGCAAGATGGATACCCGACATTCCTGAAAAAGGTCTTTACAGAGTTTTTGTAACTTACCGTGCCATGTTTGACAGAGCACCGGACGCTGTCTATACAATTCATCATGCGGGCGGAAAAACAGATGTTACCGTTGACATGCGACATAACGGTTCAACATGGGTTCAGCTGGGTGAATTCTATTTCAGAAAAGGCAAAAATCCTGAAAATGGATCGGTGGTTCTAAAAGCGGAATCAAAAATGGATCCGGAAGCTTTTTTCATCGCCGATGCAGTAAGATTCGGAGGAGGCAGTGGAATTTATAACAGAGGAGGCGGAAGTTCGGAAAAACCACGCTACGAAGAGTGCAGCAGGTACCACACAATTTTTGCCGGTGCTCCATCCGAAGTTTATGACACAACAGACAACGACCGGTCCGATGATGTTTCCACAAGAAGCAGATTCGCCGCGTGGGAAAATGAAGAGGATTATCATGATTCTGTTTATGTGAGCTGGCACTCCAACGCTTATAACGGAACAGCAAGAGGGCTTTCCACATATGTTTACGGGCACAACGATCCCGGAACAGGATGGGAACCGGCAGCTGTGGAAGGTAGCGAAAAACTTGCAACTTTTATCCACAATCAGATACTTCAGACGGTAAAAGAGGGATACAGCAGCGATTATGATGAAATCGGCAATGGCCTGTACAGTGCATGGTTTGGTGAGCTCAACCCTTCGTATAACGATGAAATGCCCTCCTGTCTCATAGAGATAGCTTTTCATGACAATGAACAGGACGCTTCTTTTCTGAAAGATCCTCGATTCAGAGATATGACATCAAAGGCAACTTACATGGGAATTCTTCAGTATTTTGCAAACAGGGATGAATTTGAACCTGTTTATCTTCCATCTCCTCCGGAAGAGGTACATGCGGAAAGTTACGGCCCGGAAAGCATAAGAATCTCATGGACAGCATCTGCATCCGATCCTGAATACATTCAAGGACATAAACCGTCAGGTTACATAGTGCAAAAAAGTCTTGACGGACTGGCTTTCGATAACGGTGTTTCAGTGGAAGGGGAAGAGATAATCATTAAAAACCTTCATAGCGAAACCCCCTGTTTTTTCAGAGTAATTGCATACAATGAAGGAGGACGCTCTTTTCCCTCTTCTGTTGTCGCAGCTCTGCCATCAAAAAGACCTTCACAGATACTTGTAATTGACGGATTCAGCCGTCTTGACACCTATCTTATGGTTAATCAGGATCTTTCATCAAACGGACTTTCAACAGTGAAAAGAATGTTTCTGCAGCACATGAACTCCTTTGATTATGTAATCCCCTACTCTTCTGTCTTTTCAAACCTCGGTTTTGTATTTGATTCGGCTGAGAAAAACGCACTTAAAAACATTGAAACGGAAAAATATGAGATGATTGTCTGGTTTTCAGGGGAACAGTCAACGGCAGATAAAACATTTACAACAGAAGAACAGGATACTGTATGTTCATACATTGAAAACGGAGGTGCTTTCTTTGTTTCCGGATCTGAAATAGGCTGGGATCTTGTGGAAAAGGGAAGCGACACTGACACATATTTTTATCAAAACTGTCTGAATCTTGATTACGGCGGAGATGACGCCGGGACATACAAAGTGAGAGGCAGTGATATTTTTTCAGGCTACGAATTCTCTTTTGATGACGGGAGCGTATTTTACGACGCAAATTTCCCTGACATAGTAAGTCCTTTCACTGATACAGGAAAAACTGTTTTGATTTATGACAACGAAAATGAGGATTCAGCCGGGGTTATAAGCTCAGATGACAGAAAAGTGGCCGCCCTGGGATTCCCTTTTGAAACAATTACCGACAGCAGTTACCGTGAAAAAATCATGGAGGGTATCATGGATGCTTTTTCCATAAAAAGTGCCGAATACCCCGATGACGATGAAATTTACGACAGTGACAATGATTACGATATTTCCGATGATGATTATCAAAATGACACAGATTACAGCGATTATGACATAGAACCTGAAATAGAACCTGAAAATGACGATGATTTTGAAGAAACAGACGACTATGAAAATGAAGATGTTGAATCGGTTCCGGATGAGACAGATTATGACACAGATAACGCCTATAAAGACAGTTTAAACGATACCGACAAATTTTTTGAAGACAAAAAATCTTCCGGAGGATGCAGCTGTTCAGTTGTAGTTCAATAGTATGAAATCACTTTTATGGAAAACATTTTCAGGATTAATTTCGTGGCTGCTCCTGGCGAGCTTCGCCTTGACAGTAACAATATCGTTATTTTTAATATTTATATTTTATGATAAAACCGATGGAAAAAAAGAGAAACCCTGCCGGAACATAATAAGCACCGCACCCAGTATTACGGAATCACTCTGTGCGATGGATCTTTGTGATAGAATATCAGGAGTCACGAAACATTGCGACTATCCTCCGGCCGTAGAACAGCTTCCCTCTGTGGGGACATACACGAATATAAATCCGGAGTCTGTCATCTCACTAAATCCCGATACAATTATAACTTTCAATGAAAATCAAAAGCTTATTGAAAAAGCATCAGTCATGAATATTCGAACTGTCACTTTGAATCACAATACAACCCCCGGACTTCTTGAATCATTTCATGAAATAGGCAGTGTTTGTGAAAAAGAGGAAGAGGCCGGTAAACTCATAAATAAAATTCAGAAAAAATTGAAAAACATAACCGAAAGATGCCGGAGACACAAACCTGTCAAAGTCATGATTGTTCTTGGAAGATGTTTGTCCTGCGACCGGCCTGAGGATATTTATGTGGCGGGGAAAAGCGGTTTTTACGAAGATCTGATATACGCCGCAGGCGGGAAAAATGTGTTTGAAAAAACAGAGCTTCCCTTTCCCCGTATAGCAACAGAGTCATTGATATCCGCAAATCCTGATGTTATAATTGAAATAATTCCTCACAAAATAGAAAACGATGAAAAACAGCGTCTTATATCAACATGGCAAACTTTTAAAACACTTTCAGCCGTTAAAAACGGACGAATACACATCCTGACAGAAAGATATCTGAAACGCCCGGGACCGGAAATTCATAAGGCCGCCGAACTTTTATGCTCCGTTTTACACTCCGATGATAGGGATTGAAAATGAACCCGAAGATTGAGCTTTCTGTAAAAAACATAAGTTTTTCTGCAAACGGAACCGAAATACTGAAAAACATATCTTTTAAAGCCGAAAAATCTTCCGCTGTCACTATCCTCGGTCCAAACGGAGCCGGAAAATCAACTTTGCTGAAATGTATCCTCGGTATATATGAAAACTGGGAGGGTTCGATTAAAATAGAAGATACTGAAATAAAAAATTTTTCAGCAAAAAAAAGGGCGAAAAAGATAGGATATGTACCTCAGGCATCGGATTTCAGAAGTGCCGACATGAGTGTCGAAGAGTTTTTAAGGCTTTCCCGTTATGTCGACATGAGTATATTCGGCAACTGTCCTGATTTTAACTCTGAACAAACCAAAGAAGCAATCTGTCTCACAGAGATGTCGGATTATCTTACCAGAAGGATATCAACACTGAGCGGAGGAGAACTTCAGAGAATGCTCATCTGCGGTGTCCTGATTCAGGATGTAAGAGTTATGCTCCTTGATGAACCTGTTGCTCACCTGGATCCCGGCGGAAGGGAACGGATAAATTCAATAATATCAAAACTCGTGAATGAAAAGGAAAAAACAGCCGTCAGAGTTACCCACGATATAAACGAAGCCGCCCTTTACAGTGATAAAATAGTATGTCTGAAAAACGGAGCAGTTTTTCAAAGCGGAAACCCCGGAGAATGCATAACGGCAGACCTCATGAACAAGCTTTTTTCAGGAAAATTTATCGATCTGCCCCACCCGGAAACAGGTCGCACTCTTCTTTTCCCTTCAAACAGGAATAGCCATGAATAAAGTTTTTTTATCAGAACACAAACTTGTCGCAGTTACTTTATTTGCTCTCGTAACAGCGTTTTTATCTATTTTCACCGGAAGCAGCGGCTTTATAGCAGATGATTTAGAAACCTTCAGGACTATTGTTTTTTCAATTCGTATTCCACGGGCCATTTTAGGATTTATCACAGGTTCCTCTCTCGCTGTTTCGGGAATGGTATTTCAGACCCTTTTCAGAAACCCGATGGCAACACCCTATACACTTGGAGTAAGCAGCGGCGCAAGTCTGGGAGCGGCAATTTCCATTATTATTCCCTCTTTCTTTTTTCTGCCCGACATAGTATCAACCCCGATTTTCGCTTTTGCCGGAGCACTTCTGAGTATAGCTGTAATATACAGCATTATGAGAATCATCCGAGAATTTGACATAACCATTCTTCTTCTCGCAGGTGTCGCGGTGAGCTTTACTTTTTCCAGCCTGATAATGCTTGCCCATTATACAGCCGATGCTTCACAGTCATACCGGATAATGCACTGGCTCATGGGAAGCCTCGACACTTACGGAATAAAAGATATTCTCAGGACACTGCCTTTTTTTATTCTGGTTACAGCAGTAACTTTTATTTTTTCAAACGAACTGGACATGTTCGGAATGAGTGAAGAGATGGCGAAATCAAAGGGAGTGGACACTAAAAAAGTGAGATTTATTCTCTTCTTAACTGTTTCAATCTCCACCGGAGGAATCGTGTCAGTAACCGGACCCATAGGTTTTGTGGGAATGATGGCACCTCACATCTGCAGACTTTTCACCGGCTGGGCTCACAAAAAACGAATACCGATAACACTTGTATTCGGCGGAGGATTTTTGATGTTTTGCGATCTTTTAGCAAGGGTAGCTGCAGCTCCCGCAGAAATTCCCACAGGAATAATAACAGCAATAACCGGAGGCCCCTTTTTCATATGGCTTCTTTACCGATTAAAACGCCTGCCATAATTAAAGTCAGCAGACTATACAGTTTCTTCCCTTTTTTTTAGCTTCATACATGAGCTGATCAGCCCTTTGAACAACAGAATCATCGTCATCATCATCACCCGCTTCACTGACACCCCCGGAAACAGTTACAGATATATTTTTGTTTCTCCAGAAAAGATAACTTTCACCCACAAGCATTCTGAGCTGCTCCGCTTTTTCCGCAGCGGTATCCAGAGAAGCATTTTTCAGAAGAACAAGAAACTCCTCCCCACCCCAGCGACATAAAATGTCAGAAGAACGGATATTGTTATCAATGGTTTTGGCAACCATTTTAATAACACGATCACCTGCTTTATGGGAATATTTGTCATTTACACTTTTAAAATTATCCACATCAAAAAAAACAACACTAAAAGGCCATCCGTATCGTTTTTTTTCATTCAGAGCACAGGATATGAGCTTGGTCATATGTCTCCTGTTCAAAGCATCTGTAAGAGAATCTGTAAAAGCTTGTTTTTTATATTTTTTCATCTCTTTTTTTGCAAGTACATACTTTTCATTTCCGGTGAATATCTCCACAGCCCCCATAATCTGCTCATGCTCATCAAAAACTGGAGCTGTTTTTATGGAAACGGGAACACGATATCCGTTTTTATGATGCAGATAAGCGTCCACCGAAGATTTTTTACCATTTTTCAGTGCATTTTCAAGGGGGCAATTTTTACCGCAAAGCTTCCGTCCTTTTTCATCCACATGATTTAAAAAACCCTCGCTGCATTTTTTGCCGGCAATTTCATCTTCGGCAAAACCTGTAAAAACTTCGGAAGCACTGTTCCAGAAAGTAACACTCCCCTGATTGTCAACAAAATAAACACCGTCTACTATCTCATTGAGAATAGACTTGTAGAAATCTCCCGCCTTCATCATGACACCACCCCGGAAATTATCTTCAAAAAGTAAGTATATTGTATGAATTAAAAACAAAATGTCAATATTTACATGTGAGTGTTTTTAGTTGTCGTCGGTCATAAGATGGCAAAGCTCAAGATGCCCGATTGTTAGGCTCCAACGCACCATTTCTTCACTTTCTCTTTTATCTGATCTCTGATCTGAATTGTACGGGAAAGTTTTTCCTCTTCAGTTCCCGCAAGTCCCGAGGGGTCTTGAAATCCCCAGTGAAGTCTTTTTCCCTGACCTGGGAAAAATGGGCATGCTTCAGCAGCTGTTTCGTCGCAGACAGTAATAATGTAATCAAATACAATATGACCATCAGTAAATTCGTTAACAGAGTTTGTCTGCTTATGGGAAATATCAATGTTATCAAGTTTCATAGCTTCAATAACAACTGGATTAAGTACACCTGGTTCAATGCCAGCACTATATACTTCAAATTTATCTCCAGCAAAAAACTCCAAATATGCCTCTGCCATCTGTGAACGGGCTGAGTTGTGGATACAGATAAAAAGTACATTTTTTTTCATTGATTTTCCTCCTTTGGGAACCAGTGTTTTGTATTATTTGCTATTTTTACAAGTGTGAGCATTACCGGCACCTCAACAAGGACTCCGACTATTGTTGCGAGTGCCACAGGAGATGAGGGACCAAAAAGTGCAATAGCAACAGCAACTGCAAGCTCGAAAAAGTTTGATGCTCCTATCATTCCGGCTGGAGCGGCGACATTGTGACAGAGTTTAAGTTTTTTAGAACTCAAATATGCGACAAAAAAGATGAAAAAAGTCTGAATGGTGAGAGGGATCGCAATGAGCAGAATATGAAAAGGATTGTTGAGAATAACATCGCCCTGAAACGAAAATATTATTACAAGTGTGAGCAGCAGTCCGCCAATAGTTATATTATTGAATTTAGTGATGAATTTTGTGTTGAAATATTCAAGCCCCTTGTTCTTTATGACAGTTTTTCTTGTAAGCACTCCACCTGCAAGCGGGATCACGACAAAAAGAACCACCGAAAGAAAAAGCGTGTTCCACGGAATAGTGATACCACTGACTCCGAGAAGGAAGGCAACGATAGGAGTAAATGCAACTAAAATTATAAGATCGTTTGTCGCAACCTGAACCACAGTGTATGCCGGATTTCCTTTTGTCAGATGGCTCCAGACAAAAACCATAGCAGTACAAGGTGCCGCCCCGAGAATTATCGCCCCGGCAAGATAATCTTTTGCAAGATCTGCAGGAATCAGAGCTTTAAATACAACAAAAAAGAAAAACCAAGCATTTACTTACATCGAAAATGGTTTGATAAGCCAGCTTGCAAACCATGCTACAAACAGTCCTTTAGGATTTCTCCCTAC
>JAWOGE010000271.1:0-3884 GCA_046497165.1 bacterium
CTTGTTTGTTTGTCTTTCCCATCTTTTTATAAAATATTCAAAGCTTCTGTTGAGGAACACTTCATCGTGCGGGATAAGAACATATTTCCATGGTTTTTCGCCGTGTTCACGGTTATATTCCGTCGCATTTCCACAGTATTCACATGCTGCTTTCGCTTTTTCTCTCACAGCAAATGAATCCATGTTCTTCGATGCTTTTGTTTATATATTGTACGCTTATGTAGTGCCTTTCGAATTGGCTATCAGTGTTTTTAGTGACTTGCAGTGCTTTGTGCGAAACTTGGGCTAGTTTTTGTTTCATTGGTTATCTCCTGTTTGTTCCATCCTTTTTGAGTAAACTACAATCCACTCAAAACCACTTGAGTAAACTAAATACGATTTCAGCTTACTCAAAACATTTTGTGTATAGTAGAATTTACTCAAAACTCTACATATATAAAACATTTTTCCCTTCTGCTATATTTATTAATTCTCCGAATGCAAGGACAGCAGGTCTTCTGCCACTGGCAGGTTTTATTTCCTGAATATCCTTTTCTTTTTCTCCACTACTGTTAATTCCAGCTTCATGTTCGAGAACTTCATCAAGAGTAGCTTGAGTGCCCTCAATTTTTGAAGACAAAACAGCTTCATTGGTTGTTAAAGGAGAAAGAAGAATTGAAGGATTGACAATTCCTTGTAAAAGACCATCATATCTTGACAGCTCTGAGTTTGCTTCGCCTACAAGTTTAATTAAGCGTCCAAAATCTAAGTTTTCAATTGGAAGTTTATCCGGAACATATGGATTCATTTTCGACTCCTTTATTATATTAAATCTTCTTCAGTGTTTTTATCACCATATGATTTATCAGGATCTTCAATGAGAATCTGCGGCTCCAGTTTCACTTCGTCGTATTTCCCTATCCATGTGAGTTCCAGTTTTTGTTTCATTGGTTGTCTCCGTTTTGCTTCTCATTTTTCCCCAGTTTCTTCTCATTGTTTTTCAGTCTTCTTTCCACTTTTTTAACATCTTCTTCAGGGGGCAAATCTTCCGGCTTAATTCCTCTTTTCAGCAGAAGCTCTCTGACCTCAGCATTATTTTTAACATGTTCTGAAGTAATGTCTGGCTCTCCGAAAAGAGCTTCTTTTTTCACATTGAAATTGGTTATTTCCGCAGCAAAATCTTTACCTTTTATCGTAATTGTAGGAAGAAAGTCAGCAACCGGTCTTTTTTCAGGGACTCCAAGTTTGCTTTTCATTGTTTTTGTGGTATTTCCTCCGAAAAGTGCCTGATCTCCTCTGCTCCTTATTCTACCGAACCCTTTATTATCAACACCTCTTTCATAGATAAGTGCAGAAAGTTCTTTTTCAGTCTCTGTGAGCTTTTTTCGTGCTTTCAGTCTTTCAAATTCCGCTATTTTCTCTTCAATGAGCTCCTGTTTTCGTGTCTGGAGTGCAAAATACCCCTGAGCAAATGCAATTTCCTGCTTTTTGGGATCGCCATTCTGTGCAATAAGATAGCAGGCATAACGAGTAAGCAGAATGTCTTCAACTTCTCTTTCTGCACCTGAGCCGAGAGAGACCATTTTGTTGACTTCAACAAAATGGTTCGTCTCGCTGAACCCATTGTTTTTACAGGACTCTTTTGCCTTCTTAATTATATTATGAAAATTTCTCCATTCAGAATACCCGAGCAAACTCTGCAGATCTCGAGCAAACCAGAACTCAACGCCATTTTCTTCATAGGCGTGGTCTTCAAAATTACTGTTCATGCTTGTAATTATTTCTTTTTTCATAATCACCTTTCTAAGTAAACTGCATTACAAAAAATGAGTTGTCATATTTTCCAATCCGGGTCAGTTCCAGTTTTTGGCTCATTGGTTATCTCCGTTCCGACATATCTTCATTCATTTTCCTATATCTTATTTCATTAATCACAAAATTAACCAACATTTTTAAGATGTTTTTAAGATCATTGATGTCTTTCTTCAGCCATTTCTTCTTGTAGTGTGCTGCATCATTGCCAAGCCATGCCGCCTTTTCTGCGCAATCTTTTATCCTTCTATTTTCTATATGATCATTAAACATTCATCTTTTCCATAAAACTTCGTCAAAAGAAAAATGTTTCTGATTTTAACTCCTTTTTTCTCAATCGCCCTTAATTTCTCTGACCCCTATATTCGCTCCTGTTGTCTCTTGTTTGTCATCCATGCCTCCTTTTCAACTCTTTTCAATTCGTGTAGTTTGGCTTAACTGACTGTCCACTTTTTTCGGAGGGGATCAGTTGCAAGTTAATATATACTTTCAAAGATCTTATCAAATAACTTTGAGAGATAGTTCTGTCCGCCATCTTCCATGAATAGAATGTTGTTCTGTTCGAGTTCTTTTTTTGTCTCTTTTGTTTGAAGTCGGTGGTATTGTGTACATGAAAGAACAAAGCTGTTGAGTACAATCATATTATCATCAATGCGCTTTTCAACAGCTTTGATTTTCTTGTAAAACTGTACTTTTTCGCTGCCAAGACCTTCTCGTAACATTCCGTGTGGTTCAATAAAATTCACATACTGCTTTCCATCTTTTATTGTCCACATGATAAAATCAGGGTGAAAGCCGCCGACTTCAAAGAATCCGACACCTTTCCCTCTGCTCATGTTTCGAAGGAGAAACATCTCAACCCCTTCAGATTCCAGCTCTTCTTTCTTTGAGTCATACCACTCTTTAAGATCCAGGACAAACTGAAACTCGCTTTCATTGAGCACAACGGGCGTAATTGTGACCTTCCCGCCTTTTTTGACATGGAAAAGTGGTTGAAACAGATGCAAGCCAAAAAGACAAGCATTTATATCGTTAATCGGGGGAAGAGATTTTTTCTTTTCTGCAAGCTCTTTTTTCAGTGTTTCAATAGAGTGTATAAGTTGCGCTTCGTCTCCGTCGACTATGAGCTTATACTCATTCTCTTTGGGAATATTGTCATCTTCTTCTGTAAGCTCTCTCACCTCAAGTCTGGGTTCAAAAAAGGAGCGCTCGCAGTATTTATAATATTTTTCACAATATCGTTTGAGAAGCTCCAGTGCAACATTCTGAAGAAGTATAACTCCGCTATAGGTTTGGGGATTAAGGTGTGATTCCGGAATACAGAGTTTATACCAGCCGGATTCTTCAAAAAGCTTTTTTATTCCGTCTTTATCAATATTAAGATTATACCAGCTTCTTTCCCGTTTAAACTGTTCCAGCTCAAAATACAGTGCATCAAAATCAAGGAGTGCAACATGCTTCTCTTCTAAAATATTTTCCTCTTTTTTAATGTTTTGTCCTGTTTGTTTTGATTGTATCGACTGAATTCTTGGATACCAGTCAGAAACAAGGGGATGAAGTCGCAAATAATCAGTCAACTGACCGACAGTCGGAATGGCCCCGTCTTTTCTGAAACTATACTCCCGGCCATCTGCTTTTTTCTTTTTTGGCCTGATTATCTTCAACTTTTTCCCGAATTCATAGGTAACATTGAGTGGAACAGTAAATATCCTTCTTCTTTCATTTCCCGGCAAACCTTCATCAACAAGAAACTTTCTGAATTTATCCATAAAATCAGCTTCAATGCCGAAAACATTGAGTGTTTCCAGCTCCTCAATAAATTGTGGCACAACAGGGGCATTACTGTGGCCGCTTCGTTTGAGCGTCCAGTCATATCCTTTTAAGCGCACCCCACGACCGAAAAGCTGTATAATCTGAGCACCTTCACTTTTTCCAACATGCATGAGACCAAGTGTGCTTACCCGCCAGCAGTCCCAACCCTCAACAAACTTTTTTGAACCGATAAGCATATTCACGGGAGATGAAGAATCCTTTACCGCACCGAAACTTGCCTCGGAAAGATCACTTTCTGTTACTGTTATATTCCACCTGTT
>JAWOGE010000353.1:0-3590 GCA_046497165.1 bacterium
GTGACATAGAGATATTCTGCGGCTCCTGTGAAACAGGGGAATACTGTAAATCATCCGATCATACATGTTCAGATCAGATCGATGCTCCGGAATGCAATGATTTTGAATGTGGAACTGCAGAAGTTTCCACTCCTGATGGTTTAGTGAATGTTGTATGCGGAGAATGCGGTGCGGAAAAATACTGTGATGAATCCGGAGAATGTTTTGACACCGTTCAAGAAGCTTGCGGGGGGGGTGAAAGAGAGTGCGGAAATGCAGTTTTAATTGAATTTGGAGATGATCTGTTTGAGGTTTCATGCGGTGAATGTGATCCGGGTAATTACTGTGTTTCCAATTATTGTAACCAGATTCCACCGCCGGACGGACAGGAAATTATGAAAGAGATATATACCTCTTATTTTGAAATGGGATGCAGTGGCAAATATGATCCAAAATGCAACGAGAACGAAAAACCTGAACATACTGTTAATTTTGTAAATTCTTTTCGAATAATGGCTTACGAAGTAACCAATTCCGATTATGCATATTTTTTAAATCAGATATCTTTGGATAACAAGTGCGAAGACTATGATTGTATGAATCCTGATATGAACCATCTTTATCTTGATGTCGATACATGGAAAGTAGAAGCAGGATTTGAAAATATGCCTGTGGAAGCAGTATCATGGTATGGAGCAAAACAATTCTGCACAGAAACTTTCACCCCGGGAACCCGACTTCCTTCTGAAGCTGAATGGGAAGCTGCCGCCCGCCATGAACATGAAAAAAGAATATATCCGTGGGGGGTTTCGGAACCCGATTGTTCAAAAGCTAATTTTTCTGCCTGTACAGGTGAAACTGTGTCGGTTGACAGCAATAAAAAAGGAGTTTCTCACTACGGCATATTCAACATGGCGGGAAATGTTGCCGAATGGGTTGAAGATGACTGGCATGATAATTATATTGGAGCACCGGGTGACAGATCACCTTGGGTAGAAGATCCCCGTGACAGTAAAAGAGTCATCAGAGGCGGCTCCTATCTTGACAACTCTGAAAATATCCGGGCCGCAAAACGCTTTGGCGAATATCCTGATAAAACCGAAAAAGGATACGGTTTCAGATGCGTTGAAGGTGCTCCGGAATAAGTCAAAAAAATCCGTTATGAAAAACTATCCGACAATTCTCATAAGAAAAGGAAAAGCGGCAAAACTTCCTATGGAAGAACCAATGGATGAAAAAATTGATACGAGCAAAATCCGTGTCAGTCTGTTTTTCCACCAACCTGTTATTTTGCCTGCATCATTTCCGGCAGATTCAAAGTCGGAAACAGTTGGTTTTACAATGAAAAGCTGAACAAATCCCGTTACTATTCCGGCGCCTATGGTGGGATTGAGGCTGGTCAGCGGTGCAGCTATAAACCCTGAAAGCACAGTTAGAGGATGACCCAAAGCCACAAGACATCCAAAAGCTGAAAGTACTCCGTTAATAAGAATCCAGTAAATTGCGGCTTCTCCTGCTGCTTCGTAATTTCCGCTGTAAAATCCATACCCGAAAAGAAGTATTACAAGCAGAGGTATAATCCAGGGAATAATCTTCATAATACGGGATGGTGGAGGAATATATTCTGTTTCAGCCGTTGATTTTTTATCAAATTTATTTTCTTTTATTGTTTTAACTATGCCTTCAACATGTGCAGCACCCACAACAGCCACTGTACATCTGCCCTTGTTTTTCATAATATTTTTTGCGAGACAATAGTCTCTTTCGTCAAGCAGTACTTTTTTTACTGTGGGAGTTTCGTCCCCCATTTCGCTGATTATTGCAGTTATGGCATCCTGTTTTTTGAGCTCTTCTATCTTTTCTTCACTTATGTCGTCTTCTGAACCGGTAAACATTCCCCATAAAATTTTAAGTTTTTCAGACAGCGGCATAACTCTTATTAGCCTTTTTAAAGTAACACTTATGTTTCTATCAGCCGTTACAAGACGAGCCCCTTTTTCTTCAGCCATATCAACAGCCTTTTTCATTTCAGCACCGGGGGTGACCCCTGTTTTTTCAGCTATCTTTTTTTGATAGGCGGTAAGTGCGAGCTGAACAGCAAAAAAAAGAATTTTTTTCTGTTTTATGAGATTTATAATGTCCGTCTCTTCATAACGCTTACGATTTTTAATAACTTCAAGCCGGTCGGCATCGAGCTCTACAGCTATGGTATCAGGATTGTAGTGATTAATAATTTCTTCAACATCATTTACAGATTCAAGAGAAACATGAGCAGTGCCTACAACAAAAAGTTCATCACCATTGTCAAAAATTATTTTTTTAGTGGAATTACTTATTTTTTCTATGTTCACAAAAATTACCTGTTTTTAAAAAATGAAATAAAGGGAATATAAAAAATAGAAAGGAATGAGGTATACAGAAACCCCAGCTGAAAAAGCATAAGAAAAGGCAGAGAACCGTAAAGTTCACTATATATGGCAAAATAAACTCCGTATGAAAAATACAGTGCCAGAAAAAGCTCGGCAACACTGACCCAATTTATTTTTTTGAAACGATATACATTACTTATTATTCCGTCTGTCCGATTTTCTTTTTTAGATGAGTTCTCTGCTGTTACATTGTATTTCGGTGTTCTTATGAAAGGAGTCGCTTTCCCCATCAAAGCTTCAATAACTGCACGGGTGTTGTTCACTCCGAGCCCGATTCCTATGGCTATGGTAAAAGGGAGATAGAGCAGGGGGCTTAATTTTGAGCGATTCTTCATACTTCTGGTTTCGTTTATCACAAGAATTTCCGAATAAAAATAAAAGATTATAACCGATATTGTGGCAAAAAAGAAAATAGGAAGATCGTAGATAAGCACTTCACGGACACCCTGCCTGAATCTCATAATTATATTCAGAGGCATGAGAAATGAAAGTATGACCATAAGAACATATGAAAAATTAGCTCCAAGATGGAAAAAAGATTCCAGCTTGACTTTAAAAGGAACATCCGCCGAAAGAATTCTGCGGTAAAGTTTCATGAAAACCTGAATGGAACCTTTGGCCCACCTGAACTGTTGTGATTTGAATGCAGACATTTCCACAGGGAGTTCTGCAGGAACAGTAACCTCCGGGAGATAAACAAATCTCCACCCTTCGAGCTGTGCGCGATAACTAAGATCAAGATCTTCTGTGAGTGTATCATGCTGCCAGCCGCCGGCTTCCTGAATAGTTTTTTTCCGCCATATTCCGGCAGTTCCGTTGAAATTGAAAAAACGACCGCTTCTGTTACGAGCGGTATGCTCAACCATGAAATGTCCGTCAAGAAGAATCCCCTGGCTTTCAGTGAGAATGGAATAGTCTCTGTTTATGTGATCCCATCTTGCCTGAACCATTCCGATTTGAGAGTCAGTAAAAAAATGAATCGTTTTTTCAAGAAAATCGGGCTCGGGAAGAAAATCGGCATCAAAAACAGCTACAAATTCGCCCCTTGCTTTCTCCTGGCCGGCTTCAAGAGCTCCGGCTTTGAATCCCCGACGGTTTTCCCGGTGTATATACTTTATGTCTATACCGCGTTTCCTAACCTCTTTACATTTTTTACAGGCTATTTCAGTTGTCTCGTCAGTG
>JAWOGE010000014.1:0-3314 GCA_046497165.1 bacterium
CTAAAAATGTTCAGGAGATAGATGATGGTAAAAAAGTTCATGTAACGGGAGAAGCTGTTCAAACCAGCTTCTGTTTTTACCTTTCAGAGCTATTTCAGAATGTCTTATTATAATTGAGTTGTACATAGATCAGGTGAGCTCCTTACTGTTAAAAAACAGTGTTGCTGCTGAAATCATCAAAATAATGATGCATAAAGCATAAATTGTTGCAAAATAAAGATTTATATCTTCCAGCCCGCGACCGTATACAAGATTGTCCTTTATGTTGAAATAACTGAAGTCAGGAAGCAAATAGCGCAGAACGGTAACTATCTCTCTCGTAGTTTCAGAGGCTTTATACTGGAAAAAATGTATGAGATTGTAAGAGGTGGCTCCGACAATATAGTAACTTATTGTAATCATAGCTGCCACCACTGGTTCTATGAGGGTGGAACAAAAGATTGAAACGGAAACTATGGTGGCAGTCTGCAGAAAAATTGTATATATGGCCGGAATATATGTCGGCATTCTGTCTCCGGCTTTGAAAAACATAAGAAGTATGTAGAAAATAATGGACATAAAAATCATTTGCAGCAGTATCAGAGCGAGCATTCCGAAAAACTTCCCCAGGAGATAAGCAGGTCTGCTTACAGGGTGGGCGAGAACAGGAAGAAGGCTTTTTTCGGAAAGCTCTCTGTTTATAATTGTTATGCCTATGAAAATTGCCAGAAGAGTGGAAAATATCTCGATTGTTCCCAGTCCGATGTCCGAAATAATATCCGCTCTGCTGCCTATGGTTGCCTGGGTGATCGTTATTCCCAGTCCTAAAATAAAAAGTGCAAAAAATACAAGAGCATAGAGATATTTTGTTCTCACAAGTTCTCTGAATGTAAAAAGTGATATCGTGTATATTCTTTTCATAAAAATCTCCTGTCCTATATTACATCTTCGAGGGAAGTGTATTTCGGTCCCACCTGAGATATGACGCACCCCTTATCCTGAAGCTCCTTCACAATCTTATTCATAGACTCCTCATCTTCAGCTTCCATATGGAATCTCCCCTGTGTGAAGCGGACATTTTTGTATCTTGCAAACACAGCATCCTTTTTGTCTCCGGGAACTGTAAAGACAACAGCAAATGAAGAGTTTGCTGAAGAAAGCATTTCCCGCACCTCTTTATGTGTCTTTATTTTTCCTTTTTCAAGAAGAATTACGGTATCTGAAAGGTCTTCAACATCACTTAATATATGTGAAGAAAAAAGAACGGTTTTTTCATCTTTTTTCAAACTTCTTATTATACTTTTCATATCTCTCCGGCCTGCCGGATCAAGACCGCTCATGGGCTCATCCAGAATCAGAATTTCAGGACTGTGTATTATAGCCTGTGCAAGCCCTGCACGCTGTAGCATGCCCTTGGAATAGGAAGCCAGTTTTATGTCGGCGGCGTCTGAAAGCGAAACCATTCTCAAAGTTCTTTTCACAAGTTCAGGCAGATCTTTTGAGCGAATACCCGACAGAGAACCGAAAAAACGCAGAAGTTCTTTCGCTGTGAGATTTTTTGAAAAATAAGGGTGTTCGGGAAGATAACCTATCCGGTGTTTTATTTTTACACTTCTCGGAGATTCACCGAAAAGGGAAATATCTCCCTCAGTGGGGGATATAAACCCCATAAGCATTTTAATGGTAGTTGTTTTCCCGGCACCGTTGTGGCCTATGAAACCGGTGACTGTTCCCGATTCGAGAGAAAAAGATATATCGTCCACAGCGATATTTTTTTTCCAGGGTTTCATATAATCACGGAAAACTTTCGACACATTTTCAACTTTGACCGGAATATTTTTGCTCATCCATATCCTCCATCTTTCTCATTAATATTTTTAATCACAAAAGCTTGTTGTGTCAAGATTTCACAGAAGAATGAAATTATAAACCGAATTCATATGAAACACCTACCAGAATGCGTGCATCCATGTTGTTCGCCGCGTTCACTGAAAGTCCTGTAAGTTCACCGTTATTCATCTTTATATCAACCCTTTCGGTGTAAGATTCGGGCTGAGTTGTGTTATATGAATACATAAAATCAAAAGTTACGGCAAGCCGCCAGACCTTGACAGCCATACCCAGCGAAGAGGTCCATAGTATGTCGTTCTGTCTTTCTGCGGAAAAATTATCATTGAGAGCAGACACATCACTTTCTATTCCGGCACTGCTGTCTTTGACAGATATGGATGCATTTTCGGAAAGTCCCACGGAAAAAGTGGCTCCTGTTCCCAAAGAGAGACGGAAAATTCCAAAACTGAGATTGCCCTTGAGCAAAAGAGGCATACGAAGAGAAGTAAAAGAAAACAGATATCGATTTTTCTGATAAAAATTTCCTACGCTATGTTTGATTTCACACCAGTTTTCCGAATGATCGAAAAGGAGACTGAATTCCAACCCGAGATAACCCCAGAGCACTCTGAATTCCGACTGCAGACCGCCACCCGCAGCCCATCCACCGGCTCTATCTTCAAAAGGAAGAGATCGTCCGTTTGTAAGAGGATCGGAAGGTTCCGTAATATAGTTGCCTCCACCGAACCCCCGTCCCCCTACACTTATTTCGAAAAAATCGGAAGCTGAGACAGTGGTTATTGTCATCACAGGAAACAAAAACATGAAAAAAATGATTTTTTTTAGATTCAGCATAACGCCCGCTCCATTAACAGCAAACATAAACTGCAGTTATTCTATGGCATATATTATAAAAAGCAAGCACTTTCGGAACACACTTATTATTTTTTCCTTTGACATTCAGCAATAATCGTATATTATAATTAATGTTTCAATGTTTATTGAAAATGGGGACGACAAGGCTTCGACGGGGAGCAGAGTCGTATGAAGAGCATGTCGGGGCGCCGCTGGCCCCGTTATCAAGCGGCACAAACGTCTAAACGCAGACGACTACGCAATAGCAGCGTAACGCACGCTGTCGCTCGTCCGGGACTTTCCTGCGGAACCGGAACGGGCGTACAACAGTAGGATAATTCCTGTTTCTTTCTTCCGGAAACGGGAATGAAAATTTAGGAAGTGCGGAGACGAAGATCCTGCCGCAAGGGAGCTTCTGATCCAAAGATTTAAAGCATGCGGCTAAACATGTAGTGCTTCATTCGGTTCGTTTCTCGGACGCGGGTTCGATTCCCGCCGTCTCCACCAGTTTTTCCTAAATCTCTGGTCAGGTGGGCTATTTTCTCATGTAGATTTATCTCTCAATAGGCGATCCATGTATTGGATGAAGGGAGAGATTTGTAGTGTTATCTATATCTGTAAAAATAAAGCCAAATCGGCTAAAATCGGCA
>JAWOGE010000002.1:0-5714 GCA_046497165.1 bacterium
TTTCCGGTGTTTCCAGTATCTCCGGTGTTTCCGGTATCTCCAGTGTTTCCAGTATCTCCAGTGTTTCCGGTATCTCCAGTGTCAGCAGTATTACCAGTGTTGGCATCATCCTCTTTTTTTGTATCACTGCCACCACAAGAAAAAATTAAAAAAATTAAAACAAACAATAGAATTGATAACTTTTTTCTCATAACACTCCTCTTTCCAAAACATAGATATTTTTTAATCCAGCCAAATCTGTCGTTCAAACCCGAGAAACACTTCTGAATTAGAAGTGCCTCCCCTCTTTAACAGCTCAGAATCGACTGAATCTGATAAAACAAGTTAATTATATCATTTTAAAATTTTTTTGCAATAACAACGGAATCAACTACGGTTTCTCTCCTCAAAACTGTGTCGACATCCACAGTAATTCTGCCTGTACAATCTGTATTCACGGGACAGTTCGATGGATCGTCTGAAATCCCATTTTTCTGCAATAAATTCACAGGGGAAATGATAAGAAAGATGTTTGCCCAGCTCACAAATCCAGGAAAAATTTTTATGGGGACTTGTGGATAATGTGGTTGAAACATGTGAAAACCCATTGGCAGAAGCATATTCGAATGTTCTGAGAAGACGGAGATAGTAACATATCCTGCATCTCTCACCCTTTTCTCCACTTGTCTTAAGAGGTGTCACCAGTCTGTTCCAAAAATCATTGTCCCAAGGGCCCTCTATGGAGGGGATTTTTTCTTTGTATTTTTCAAAAAGATATCTGTCAAGCTCTCTAAAGCGAAGTTTCGACTCTTCACGAGGCTCGATATTCGGATTATAGTAATATACCGCAATTTCTGCCAAAGGTTCTTTTTTGCTCAGCGTTTCCATCGCCGCAGTGCAGCAGGGAGCACAACATGCATGAAGAAGAATTTTTTTATTCATTTTTCGAAGCAGGCTTTTTTTTCTGTTCTCCGGAAGTTTTTTCAGAAGGTTTCTTCTTTTTTTCTTCGGAGTCCCGGTCTTTCATCTTTTTTTCTATACGATCAATTAGACCATTGAGCCCTTTTTCTTTCAATACAGGGCGGAATTCATCCCGGTAATTTCTCAGGAGACTAACACCATCCACTTCAATATCAATAACTTTGTAACTGTCTCCCCTTTTCGTGAGGTGATATATGAATTCGTAAAAAACAGGCTTTTTGTTCATCATAACCTGTATTTCAGAGGTTATAAAAACATTTTCGGGAACACCTTTTATATGAAGCTCCTTTATTCCCCGTTCAAGATATTTCTTTTCATAAGATTTATCATAAAAAGCATCCTCGAGATAAAAATCACTGAAAATTCTTTTCAGTCTTTTAAGAAATCGCTCTCTCTCTTTACCGTCAGCTTTTTCCCAATAAGAACCGAGAACATAGGAGGCTATAAATTCATAATCAAGAAGTTCGTCAAGAACTTTTTCAATTTCCGCCTGTTTTTTTCTATGTTTTGCAGTGCCTTTTTTAGTCTTTATTTTAGCCCATTTTTCTATTTTTTTCTCACGGGAATCAAGAAACTGCATGGCTTTTGTGGCATCCAGAGAACTCTTAACTTCCTTTTTTTCACTCCCTTTTTTCTCTTCTGCTTCCGCTGGAAGAATAAAAAGCGATGTTATTAAAAAAACACTGAAAAACTTTAAAATAGATCGATTCATTTTGTCCCCGTTTTTTCTTTTATTTCTTCGACTTTCATATTGTAATCATACAGTGCGGAAATATGTGAGAACTCATTTTCCACAAATGTTCTCACAGCTTTAACCAAATCGGATGTATCAGAAAAACCTGAAGAGTAATTTGTCAGTTCCATGGTCATCCAACCCTTTGCATGTTTTCTCGCTTCTTTTGTATGTGAAACTTTTGATGAAAGAGACTTGAGTTCAGAACCGGCTCTTTCAATTTCCAGGAGACGCCGCTTTTTTTCAAAATTTATCTGATGTTTAACAGCATGCCACTCCGATTCAGCTTTTTTCATGCGTCTGTACTGCTTAAGTATATTGAGATTAAATATTATTCCCAAGCCTGCTTCACCTGTCATACCATTGTACTTGTTCAGGGGATCGGCATATCCCGAATCGTCCACACTGCTTGTATAGTTTGCATTGAACTGTCCCGCAATACCTATGACAGGAAAAAGTTTTGCAAACTCCAGCTTATACAGGCTTTTTCTGGCAGAAATTGCACTTTTTGACAAATCAGCATAAGGGCTGTCATATAAAAAATAGTTTGTTATATCTCCGGAAGATTTATTGTATTTCTTCTTTTTTATAAAATCATCTTCGAAAGCCCAATTGTCTCCCAGAACCTCATCAAAAACACCTCTTAAAAACTCGATATCATTTCTGACTCTGTCAAACTCATAGGCAAGATTTTCTTTGGCTATTCTGAGTTGAATCAAATCTTTTTGCTTAACACCTTCTTTCTCTTCATATAGCCATCTTTTAAGCTTGGATTCAACTTCATCCATTTTTTCCGTAACCATCTCCATAATATTATGGATGTCCATGGCCATGAGATATGAATAATAAAGAGAAGCGGCTTTTTTTCTCAAAGAGATCACTGACAGCTCTTTTTCCGCTTTTCTTACAGATACTTTACCTGATGCAGCTTTTTTACCGTGACGCATCTGTCCAAAAGCAAAGATCGGAAAAACTATGGAAGATCTCAGTCGTGCCGCCAACCCCCATTCATTGAGCGAGTAGTCATAGTTCCAACTATCGCTTCCATCTATGTCTCCTCTTGTTTCATAGGTCAATCCGGGATAGGGTGCGGCTCCAAGAGTCAGTTTTATTTCAGGAAAACGAGCAGCTTTTACCATGGCATACTGTTCAGCGGCTTCATTAATTCTGGCATCAAGCAGCTGCTCTATGCCGGTTTCTTTTGTGAATGCGTTTATGAACTCTTCGTATGTATAAACTTTCTTTTCATCGGCTGAAACCGGCAGAAACATACAGATAAAAAATAAAAAAAACAGGAGCTTCTTCATAAAATTAGAAACCCCTGTTTTTATGTCGGTCAAAAACAAAAACATATGTTTTTACTGCATCTGTTTTTTTACTTCTTCCGCAAAATTCTCCTCTTTTTTCTCAACACCTTCGCCAAGCTCAAAACGGGTGAAGTGTATAACTGAACACTCACCACCGAGATTTTTCGCAGTTTTTTCTATGAATTCACCCACACTGAGATCGGAATCCATTACAAACTCCTGATTAAGAAGCGTATTTTCTTTTATATATTTAGAAACTTTACCTTCGGTGATTTTTTCAGCAATGTTTTCAGGCTTACCCATTTCCATCACCTGTTTTTTTATTATTTTTCTCTCTTTTTCAAGTTTATCGGCAGGAAAGTCATTTTTATCTACAGACACAGGACTCATAGACGCTATCTGCATGGCTACCGAATCAGCCATATCTTTAAGCTCAGAACTGTTTTTTATCTCTTCCGAACTTGTATCTACTCTCAGCATTACACCAACTTTTCCACCCATGTGTATGTATGAATGTATCAAAACATTTTTTCCGGTTTCATACTTCACAAAGCGTCTGGGCTTTACATTTTCTCCTATATCGGCTATGGCTTCTTTAACCATTTTTTCAAGAGTTTCATCGGAAGTTATGTCTACCATAATTTCTTTCTGAAAAGGAACTTTTCTGTTTTTAAAATAGGAAAGCATTTCAGTACTTATGGATTTAAAATTATCGCTTTTAGCTGCAAAATCCGTTTCGCAGTTTATCTCAAGCATAATAGCAGCGTCACCACTTATATCTGCCAATATGGTGCCGTCGGCAGCTACTCTTCCAGATTTTTTCTCAGCCTTTGCAATCCCTTTTTCTTTAAGCTTATCCATTGCTTCTTCAATGTCTCCACCAACCTCCTTCAGTGCCTTCTTACAATCCATCATTCCGGCACCGCTTCTTTCCCTGAGTTCTTTAACAAGTTTTGCTGTTATTCCGGACATATTAACTCCTCCTCAAAGATTATAAATTATTCACTGTTTTTTTCATCAGAACTAACCGGCTTCTCTTTTACAGAAGAGGTCTCTTTTTCTGAATCTTTCTTCTCTTCCTCTTCCTTCTTCCCTGTCGCTAAACGCTTTACACGAACTTTGCGTCCGGCCACTCTGCGTGTTTCATCACCAAAAGATTTTTTCTTTTCGGTTTTTCCACCTTCGCTGATTCTTTTTTCACGATACTCTTCAACACCCGCTTCATAAGCATCTGTCAGCTCTTTTACAATAAGCTCTATGGAACGAACTCCGTCATCGTTGAAAGGGATCGGGTAATCAATTTTATTCGGATCGGATATTGTATCCACTATGGCAGCAACCGGTATTTTAAGTTTAAGAGCTTCCAGAACAGCGATGCTCTCTATTTTTGTATCAACAACAAATACCACTCCCGGCATTTTATCAAGTTTGACAATACCGGAAAGATCTCTTTTCAATTTGTCACGCTTCCTTTTAAATATGAGCATTTCTTTTTTTGTGTATTTCTGTTCAGCAGATTCATCCTGAAGAAGAACATTCATATCTTCAAGCTTTTTAATGGATCTCCTTATGGTTTCAAAATTTGTGAGCATTCCACCCATCCAGCGATAGTTTACATAAGGGATTCCCACTTTTTCAGCATAACGCCCGACTACTTCTCTTGCCTGGTGTTTTGTCCCTACAAGAAGAAGCTCTTTTCCTGACGCAGCAACTTTGCGTATAACATTTTTAGCTTCCTCAAGTTTTTCAAGAGTTTTTCTGACATCAATAATATGGATGCCGTTACGCTCCATGTAGATAAATTCTGCCATACGCGGGTTCCATTTCGATTTTCTGTGTCCAAAATGCCCTCCGGCCTGCAACATTTCCTGAATAGTAACCATTTTTTCCTCCTTGGTTTTTAAGATCCTGTTTTACTTCCCCGTCGTCGATTCGCTTCACCCTCTGAAAGGGACAGGAACGAATTATGACAACAGGTGCTTGTCGTTACATAATAAATACAGCTATAAAGAAGAATGTCAACTCTTTTTTTTACAGATTTTTCTGAAACATATGTTTTTACGAAATAAAAGGGCTCAGAAATTAAAGAAATTAAAACTGCACCTTTCACATTATCGCACATTCCGGAAAGTTCTGTCTACAACCTCTTTGACATTTTCAAAAACAGACTCGGGGGTTCCCTTCCCGTCCACAGTAAGAACCTTGTTTCTTTTATAATAGTAACTTGAAACGGGAACTGTTTTCTCCTGATATTCCTCCATTCTCTGAATAACCATCTCAACATCCCTGTCATATGGACGAGCTTCTTCGGTTTTTCCGCGCTCGGAAAGCCTTTTCATACAATCAAGCATGGGAACCGAAATATCTATCATGCAGGATATGGAAGATCGTCTTTTTCTCAGCAAACCTTTCAGAATATAAGCCTGAACCATTGTCCGGGGAAACCCTTTGAAAACAAAACCTTTAGCCATGGGATTCATTTTTATTTTCTTTTCAATAAGTTTAATAACTATACGATCCGGGACCAAAGTGCCCTGCTCCATAAAAGCGGCGGCTTCTCTACCTATTTCCGTTCCGTTCCGGATCTCATCTCTGAAGAGCTTTCCCGTTGAAATATAAAGCAGGTCGTACTCTTTTGCAATGAGTTTCCCCTGAGTTCCCTTGCCGGCCCCGGGCCGTCCGAAAAGTACTATATTCATGGGAGAAGCCTGAAG
>JAWOGE010000107.1:0-6662 GCA_046497165.1 bacterium
AAAATGCGGTCAGACAGGAACTCTTCTTGCAACGCATGTCATAGAAACAACAGGTGCATCAATACCGGAAAAAAAATGGCCCGAAATAATGAATAATCTTAATCATGGGCGTTAAGTATACTTTCATAACACTTGCAATCCTTTTTAATGCTTTTGCCAATATTTTCATGAAATACGGAGTAAGAAAAAAACCTGTGGATATAAAAACAGGCATACTTCCTTTTATAAACTCCTATGTTTCCAATCCTCTTCTTCTCAGCGGCATTATTTTTTTCGGTATCGCTCTGGTTTTCTACAACAAAGCTCTGGAACGATTTGATCTCAGCATCGCTTACCCGGTAATGACATCGGGAGGAATAATGATTGTTACCTGCTGGTCCGTAATTTTTCTCGGAGAACGAATCTCTTTTCTTCATATTCTTGGAATTACAATGATAACAGGTGGGATATGGTTGCTCAATATACAGTGAGAATAACAGTTTTTATGATTTTCAACATGCTTCTGATGTTTGCCTGTGCACCTTCTGAATACAGAAGTATGCCGGAGCTTTCCAGAAAAGATATTGAAGAGTTCAAAGCCATTGACGGACAACCTCGAATTACAGATATGATAACCAGAATCCCGGAATACACACTTGGAATTGGAGATGAGATCAAGATAATGATATACGACAATCCCAAGGACAGCACTAAGGCAACGGAACTCGGAGAGGTTCTGGGTCATGAAATAGATGAAGATGGTGAAATAAATATTCCTCTGTTAAAACATGTCAGAATTGCCGGAATGACAAGAAAAGAAGCTTCGAGAAAACTTGAAAAGCTTTATTCAAAATACATAAAAAGATCTCATGTCATGCTTGATATAGTAAAATACAACAGCAAGTTCTACTATGTTACAGGCTCTGTTCAAGATCCCGGGAAATACCCGGTTAAAATAAAAACAAACCTTCTCGAAGCTGTTACTAAAATTGTTCCCTATGTGAGGGATTCTTTTGTACAGACAATATATATGAAAAGAGGAGAAAATATATATCCGGTAAATCTTTCTGAACTTGGAAAAAGCCGGGAAGATTTTTCAGAAGTTTATCTGGCCGATGGAGATACATTCTATGTTCCGCCTCCGGCTGCTAACCGGGCATATATTCTTGGAGAGGTTGTAAGACCGGGGGCTTATCCTTTAAGTGGGGGCTCTTTTTCACTTATAGACCTTATTTCAGAAGCCGGAGGAGTTGATCCGATTTCAGGAAGAAAGGGGAAAATATATCTTATACGCAGACTGGGCGGAGAGTTCAGAGTTGCAACGATACCCTTTGACAAACTTTACAGCGGTAAAATGGCTCCGGTAAAACTCCTGCCCGGTGACCGAATTCTTGTTACCCCCACACCAATGACATCTTATAACAGAATTATACAGAAAATACTTCCTACATTTCAGCTTATCAACTCAGGAACATCAACCTATAACAACTTAAAATAAACGGATATGAATAAAAAAACAGTGATTATCGACATAAGCTCATATCTTTTCAGGGCTTACCATGCACTTCCACCGCTGAAAAACAAAGATGGATTTCAAGTCAACGCCCTTTACGGATTTGTAACTATGTTCCTTAAACTTACTCAAAAGTTCAGGGGAGCATCTTTCATAGCTGCTGTTGATTCAAGAACGCCCACTTTCAGGAAGAAAAAATTTCCGGAGTACAAAGCAAACAGAAAAGAGATCGATCCGGAGTTAAAAGAACAACTTAAATACACCGACACTTTACTTGAAGCTCTTAATATAAAATCTGTAGGTAAAGACGGATTTGAAGCGGACGATGTTATTGCAACTCTTGTCAGCCGCCACGAAAAAAAAGACTCTGTGTGCATAGTTTCTGCGGATAAAGATTTAATGCAGCTCATCGGCGACAATGTAGAGATGTATGACGGAAAGAAAAAAAGTTTTATAACACCTGAATATGTTGAGAAAAGATTCGGCGTTCCACCTTCTGCAATGAAAGCTTTTCTCGCCATGACAGGGGATGCTTCTGACAATATTCCAGGAGTTCCCGGCATCGGAAAAAAAACAGCTTCCGCACTTCTTCAAGAATATGAAACAATAGAAAACATATACAAAAACATGGAAAAAATATCCGGAAGAGCACGCAAAGCACTTTTAGCAAACAAAGACAAGCTCGAACTTTCTCTTTCTCTTGTAAATCTGATAAAAGATGTTCCCGTTGATAATTGTAGACCAAAACCCTGGAGCGGTGTCAACAAAGAAAAATTCATCCCTTTTGCTGTAAAAATGAATTTTAAATCGGCTTTACAACAACTTGGACTTGATGAAGAGGCTGAAGTTTTTGAAAATCCGGCTCCCTTCCGGTATTCAGACAATCTGTCCGATAAAAACGGAGATGAAGTTATAGTTTTTGAATATGAGGAAGAGCTTTATAAAGCCTCAGACGGGTTATATTCAAAAACAAACACATCTGATCTTGAAAATATAAAGAAAACAATTACTTTTTATTGCAAACCCTTTGTTGACAAAATACCTCTTTCCTGTGATATTTTTGATTGTCAGATAGCCTGTTATCTGAGGGACAGCGGTAAACGATCCTTCACACTTCTCCATATAACAAAAAGACTGTCAATAAGTGACAAAAAACCGGAATCAGCAGGAGAAAAAGCCTCTCTGATAAATTCAGTATACCGGAAAATATATTCAGACTCTGAAAAAAATAAGCTCCTTAAAAATTTAGAGATGCCACATGTTCGTGTTATCCGTGAAATGGAAAAAACAGGAATCCATATAGATGCTGATCGATTAAGCGAACTTAAGAAAGAGTTTGAAGAAAAGATCTCTTCTGTCAGGGAAAAAATATTTGAATTTTCTGGAAGAGAGTTCAACATAAACTCACCAAAACAGCTTGGAGAAATCCTTTTCGAAGATCTCGGGCTCCCTGTTTTGAAAAAAACAAAGACAGGTCCGTCCACAAGTCATGAAGTTCTGGAAAAACTCAAAGAAACTGATTCCTCGCCTGTACCGGCATTTATTATTGAATATCGTGAATACACAAAACTTTTGTCAACCTATATCCTGCCGATAATTGAAAAAACTTGTGAAGACAAACGATTGAGAACATCCTTTATAATAACACACACTGCCACAGGAAGACTTGCAAGCAGAGACCCAAACCTTCAAAATATTCCGGTAAGAACCGAAGAGGGAAAAAAAATTCGCTCCGTATTTACAGCTCCGCCGGGAAGATCTCTGATTTCACTTGATTACAGTCAGATAGAGCTCAGAATTCTGGCCCATCTTTCAGGAGACAAAGAGCTTCTCGAAGCTTTTAACAACAATGAAGATATACACAGAAAAACTGCGGCGGCAATATTCAATGTGATTCCCGAAATGGTTGATGACAGAATGAGAGATCATGCCAAGGCAATAAATTTCGGAATTATTTACGGCATGCAGGCTTTTCGACTTTCGCAGGAAACCGGCGTTACAATATCCTTTGCCCGTCAGTACATTGATCAGTATTTTAAATTCTATAAATCGGTTGAAACTTTCATAAATTCAACCGTAGAATTTGCAAAAAAAGAGGGTTATGTTGAAACAATGGGTGGAAGACGAAGGTTTATTCCGGAAATTAACAGAAAAAACAAAAACCTGATTCGTTCGGGTGAAAGAATGGCTGTGAACACGGTTATTCAGGGCTCAGCAGCTGAGATAATAAAAAGAGGAACCATAAAAGCGTATGAAAATATAAAAACTAACAATAGAGATGCAGACATACTTCTTCAGATTCATGATGAATTAATTGTAGAGTGTAGTGAAAAAATTGAAAAAGAGCTGTGTACTGAGCTTGAAAAAGAGATGCGTTCCGTGTCTCCTGAAATGAGCGTTGTTCTTGATGTAAACAGCAAAACAGGAAAAAAATGGAGTGATCTGAAGTGATAACTGTGTTAAATTGTCAAAAAAACTTGAAAAAACATCTTATATGTAATATAAACATGGTGTAGCTATTTAGATGTATCTGTGTGATAAAATGTGGAGGCTTTCATGAAATTATTTATCTGTCTTATTTCACTTCTTTTTTCGTTTTCTCTGATATCTCAGGAGCCCACGCTGGTTCCTCCGGGTGGTGAAGAAGAGGAAGAAACAAAAGAGGAAAAAGAGGAAGAGGAAGAGGAAGAAAAATCTGAAGGAGACACTGACTATCAGGATCTTTATAAACAATATTTGAACAAATTCAGCAAAGGTGATGACTCTGAAGAAGAAACTGAAAAAGTTGAAAAAGAAGAAGCTGAAAAAGAAGAAAAAACTTCACCGAAAAAGAAGAAAGCAAAAAAGGCCGCTGAAAAAGAAGAGGAGAAACCGGAAGAAAAAGAGGTGGCAGAAGCTGAAGAGGAAGCCGAAGACACCGAAGAGGAAGCCGAAGACACCGAAGAGGAAGAAGTTGCTGAAAAACCTGAAGAGAAGCCTGCAGAAAAACTCGAAGAAGAAAAAGAACTCCATACAATAGAAGAATCTATTGAAAAACCGGAAAAGAAACCTGTAAAACCAAGAAAAAAGATTTCCGAAAAACCTTTTCTCAATCTCAATGCTTTTGCTCAGTCTTCTACAGGATTAAAAATGTTCGGTTCTGAAATTATGTCCGACAGTTTTAATTTCATGCTTGATAACGCTGTTTTTGACATAAGAGGTGGTTATAAATATTTTAAAGGGGTTGCTGTTTTTGATTTTGCCAGAGCAATGAATTCCAGAAACAAAATTGTTCCCAATTATGCATATAATTCAGGCAATGACACCCAAACTGAAACCGCCGATATACAGATAAAAGAATCTCACGCTGATCTCATATCGGACGCTTATTTTCTTTTTTATTACCCGAATTGGACCATCGAGATAAAAGGCGGGAAATTCAACATGCCTTTCGGAGTGGAAACTGCCATAGATTATGCCGCACCGTGGTATTATCATTCACTTATTCGAAAAGAATATCTTTCCGGTGGGTTCAACGATCTGGGTATTCAAATCGGCTCATCAATTCCCATCATGGACAACACAGATTTGAAAATCAGGGGTTTCCTTTTTAACGGGACAAATGAAAATCATCTTGACGGAGAAGAGATCAAACAGCAGCCTGCTTTCGGATTTGATGCCCGTTTTATTATGGAACAGGAGTTTCACCTTCTCGCATCTCTTTCAATGATTTACGGCCCGGCTTATCATCCCTACAAAAACTACTCAAAAGATGGCGAAAATTTCAACGACAGTGATTCCCGCAACAAATATTATGGCAACTCTCTCAAATACAGTATTCTTGCAAAATCCTCGGAAGCATACGGAATTTCCGGAGAAGACGGCTTCTTTTCCGAAGCAAACAGAGATGAACAAAAAGGAAATGTACTTCTTGCAATAGGAGCCAATCTGGGATACAGCATCACAGAGAGCATAGATGCAGGTCTTGAATTTCAATATATATTCTCTTACAGAAACATCTACAATCCTGTTTACTCTTCGGACGGTATGGTCCTGAATCTCGTTCAGGACGGTCTTTCAGTATGGGAAGACTCCTCTTACACCTCCTTTGCTTTAAGTGCCACTCCTTATTTTGATCTGTACGATTTTTCACTGGCTGTGAGATTCAGCTATCATAAGCAGCCCTATCTCTACGCCTTTCTTCTTGATGACGAAAACTACACTCTCGGATTAGACATTATGGCAGCATACACCTTTTTTGATTTTCTTGAGGCCGGTCTTAATTTCAGATGGAAAAGAGAAGCGATAAATCTCCTGTTCGAAGACAGCAACGGTGATTTGAGTCAGCGTTACTATGAAAATCAGTACAACCATGTAGATCTTCTTTTCCATATGGCTTTTGAGTACGGCATGTTTTTTGAAAAGAACTGATATTCTCTGTTCTGTTTAAACTTTTTACAGGTATGAAATTTTCGACTTACGGAGTCTTGTATGAAAAGGTTTGCTGTTCTTGCTGTTTTAATTTTCATCTTTACAGTTGAGGCAAAACCGAAACCGAAAGTTGCCGTAATGGATATAAAAGATTCCAGCGGATCTTTTCCTGAAGATATTCTCAGCAATGCCACTGAAATGCTGAGAGGAAAGCTTTCCTCCACCGGTACATTTATAGTGATAGACAGGTCCCGGCAAAAAGAGAAGCTTCAGGATATTATAAAAAAAGAAAAAAAAGAATCATATGAACAATGTTATGACAGCAGTTGTCAGATACCTCTCGGACAGGCTCTCGCGGCAGACCGCATACTCAGAACCTCAATATCGTGTCTCGGAAACTCCTGCATGCTTTCCACCGAGATGGTTGATCTTGCCAAAGAAGCTGTCACAGAAGGTAGTACTGCCTCTTTTCAGAAAGACCTTGAGGATCTGTCTTCGTTGATAAAATCCATTGAAGAGGTCACATCCGACCTCTCTTTTAAAGTAAGCGGAAACCCTTCATCTTTTAGACAAACTGTCACAAAGTCAAAAGAACATGGAGCTGAAATTACTCCGGAAAAAACAGATCCTCCGAAAACTGCAGTACCTGCATCTCCCGAAGCAACAGCAACCGCTTCGCAATCCGAAACACAACTGACTCTTGAAACTGTTCCCGCAGGGGTGAAAGCTATTTTTTCAAAAGGGTCCTCTTTTGAGCAGG
>JAWOGE010000113.1:0-3289 GCA_046497165.1 bacterium
CGCTCTTTTTCATGTTCCCGCACCTGTTATGATTAAAAAGGAGTCCGGTGATTTCGTAGGTCGTGGTATGAGCTTTTTTATGATAGGAGGCGAACTTGCACGCACATTAGGACCTCTGACTGTTATCGGTGCGGTATCCGTCTGGGGTTTTTCTGGAATCTGGCGGTTAATTTTTCCCGGAATTGCAGCATCTGTTTTTCTTTTTTTCAGGATTAGATCAATACCGATCTCCCGAGAAGTCAAAAATATACAGCCGACCGCAACACCGCTTGAAAATGCCCGCAAATTTTCAGGTTTTTTTTTAACCATATTCATGTTTCTGTTGTGTCAATCTTCAATGAAATCAGCACTTGTTGCTTATCTTCCCACATATCTCAACACTGAGGGACAATCATTATGGTCAGGGGGCATCTCTCTTTCCATTTTTCAAACTTCGGGAGTATTCGGCACACTGCTTGCCGGAAACATATCCGATCTTATAGGAAGAAAAAAAACATTGCTTTTTTCTTCTGTCGCCGCACCAATTTTTATGCTTCTTTTTTTGACGGTTCCTTCTTTATTCAGTATGTTTTTTCTCGTACTCACCGGTATTACATTATTTGCTTCCGGACCTGTCTTGCTTGCGTTTGTTCAGGACAAAGCAGCAGACTCTCCATCCTTTTTTAACGGAATTCACATGACCGTAACTTTTATTACCGGTGCCATAACTATTTTTCTTGTGGGATTTATAAGTGATATAACCAGCATGGAGCACGCATTCTTCTTTTCCGCCGGAATTGCAGCATTTTCTGTGCTTTTTGTATGGCGTCTACCTTCAAAATAAATTATTCGGCTGAAACTATCTTGAAACAGTGTCTGCAATAAATGTTCTGTATTGTTCGTAGCGTTCAAGAATTTCCGAAACATAATTAACCGGCTCACTTCCCCGGCAGTAACCGTATTTAACTACGGGATGTCTGTAGTATTCCGGCTTTTCTTTCAGTTTTAAATACTTTTCCACATTATCTTTCCAGACATTGTCATCTGCTCCGTGAGCTTTTGCAAGGCGACGAGCATCACCGACATGACCTTCTCCGGCATTATAGGCGGCAAGAATGAACTTTTTTCTTTCATCATCATTTTCTATTTTTCTAAAATGTCTGGAAAGAAAAGCAAGATATTTCGTTCCTGCTTTCAGACTCTGCTCCGGATCTGACAGATTGCTGATACCGAATCTTTTCGCTGTACGGGGCATAAGCTGCATGAGACCTTCTGCTCCGGCCCATGAAACAGCAACGGTATTGAATTCTGATTCCTGATATATCTGAGAAGCAAGAAGAAGCCAGTTCCACTCAATTTGCCGGGCATATTTTTTTATAATATCATCGTATACAGATATGCGGCTGCCTTTTTTGGAATGGAATTCACTTTTTGCTCTGCGTGCCTGAGATTTTATGCTTTTAAAGTATCTGTTGTAAACTGTATGATATTCAGGCTGCTTTTTCACAGTTGAAATCCATTTGTCAACAGCTTTTTTCAATTCAGGACTTTTTTTACGCAAAGCCCATGCAATTCGCTGGGGAAAACTTAGTTCGGTTTTCACATCAAGAACGGGATGGTATGTATGGTTCAGCAGTGCGATATTTTTGTCAGCAACGGTATATTTTATACTTCCGTCAACAACTTTACGAATAAGTTCTTCTGTAACAGTTGAAGGATCAGTCGGAACAACAACAATATCACCACCGATCTCTTCACTGAGATTCTGTAGCCGATGATAATACGAAGAATGCTTCCTGACATGTACTTTTTCACCGATAAGATCAATGGGATTGCGAATCAATGTGTCGTATATCTCATGAAGCTTCATTTTTCTCCAGTTGTCCGGTTTCTTCTGTACCAGAACCTGCCTGGTCTGTGTGTGATATTTTGTGAAAGCAAACCGTTTTTTCCGGTCTTTTGTTATGGTAAGACGGTGAGCAAGAATATCACCCGCTCCTTTTTTAAGCATTTTTTCAGCTTTAGCCAGATCATTTTCTATGATTATACGGAGTTTCAACCCGAGATGATCAGCAAGCATAGTCAATAGCTCATATTCATAACCCATCGGTTTCCCACGATAAATGAAGTAACTGGTAGAACTGTACATGGTAATCGCCCGGAGTTCTCCCCGTTTTTGTAATTCAGAAAAGTCAAGATCAACTTCTTTTAAATGAGATAAAACGGGGTTGTCCGGCCGTTGTACATCAGATTCGGAAGAGGTTTTTCCCGGACAGGAAGTCATAAACAAAAAGAGAGTGGAACATACAATAAATTTAAATATGAAAAACATTTTAACACACTCCTTGATAATCTCCATGTAAAAATTTAATCAAACAAAGTGAGATTATTAAAAAAACACCTGTTGTCAAGGAAATCTGTAATCTGTAAAATGACTTGCATAACTGTTCTGCACTTGTTTCACCTAAAAAAATCGCTGACTAACCTAAGGGTGAACCTCAGATTTTATGTAATTCTTCTGAATCAGAATTCTTTCCCATGTTTTCTAACTCAGAATCGAACGATTCAGATTTCATAAAATTCAAGCTCGTATTCTTTGAAAATTTATTTGTAAATTGATGAAGTTTTTGTTACTATCTTGTCTTAAAGGATGAATTGATCGGGAGAAACTCTTTGAAATATCCTGTATGCATTATTCTCACAGTGCTTTTCGTCTTGTTTTTCATATCCTCCTGCAAATGTGAAAAGACTGAAGAAGCCTCAGATACAGAAAAAGACTTTATTGAAGATGACTTACCAGAAAAAGAGAATGACATGCCTTTGAAAAAAACGGAAAACCCCGTTACTTCATCAGACATAACTCTTTTTCTTATGCATGCCGAAAAAGTAAATGATATTTTCAATAGTTATGAAAAAAAACTCCCCGAAAACCACCTCCCTTCCCGTTACAGAAGGATGAAAAAACGCGCCCGAAAAGAAGCCGAAGAATATCTTTCCCCTCAGGGTGTTGATGTTTCAGTATATTTTCGTCAGAGCGGAAGGATAATAGCACTTTTCATTGCCATGAAAATTCATAAAGATGATGAGCTTGTTAAAAAAGAGAAAAAAAAGCTGGAAAAAATGTTTTCAGGCATTGAATATGATAAAAATGTTCAAAAAAAAGAATCGGAGCTAAAAAGGTTTTCAGAAAAAATTCTTAAAACCAGTACTGAAGATGAACGAAAAATGATTGAAAGCAATTGGAAAAGTATTGAAACCGTTTTGAGAGAGAGTGGCGTTTTATAATGTTATTGATATCCCTATGGCTATG
>JAWOGE010000145.1:0-6259 GCA_046497165.1 bacterium
GACCAGCATCACGCAGTCGGGTCCCAGCATCGCCGCGGCTCGCTCCAGCGCCTCCGCCTCCATCGGCGCGAAGGCCGGCGGCGGCGGCGGCGGCGCCATCCTGCCGCCCGAGTCCCAGCCGACTCCGCCGTTCCAACTTGCAGCGGTTCCTGAACCTCCTCCTTCTCCTGCATAGATATAAAGCGTATCGCCTTTGGAAAGAGGAACATCAGCTTTTGCATACCCTCCTTTTCCTCCTGCAACATCACCTTCATGATTGCTTCTTCCCTGACCACCCCATGCTTCAATTGTATATGTAGCTGATTCATATTGAACTTCAAATGTCTGTACTTCCCCTGTATATTCAAATGTTAATGTTCCCGCAACACAGTCATATCCTGAACAGTCCGCTTTGCATCTCCCGGGTTTTCCATTTAGATGACCATCATCGCACTCTTCTTCGACATCAACTATTCCGTCTCCACAATATGAGTTGGGCAGACAATCTGTTCCACATGTTTTTTCCGGATAATATCCCGGATCAGCATTATCTTCACCGTCATCACAGTACTCTCCCATCGCAGAAACTATCTCTTCTTCAGAAAGAGCTCTTTCTATGATCCTGATTTCATCAACAGAGCCTTTAAAGGCTCCGTAGTTTCCACTTCCAATTCGTGCCGGAGCACGGACAAACGGTTTTGGCGATGTCAGTCCTGTAACCACTTTTTTTCCGTTTATATATATATCAGGCTGTTTTTCATAATAACTCACTGCAATATGATTCCAACCGGTACCGATATTTCCTTCAAAGACGGCAAGAGCAGGCATATATCCGTCACCATGTTCATAAACTGAAACACCGTTCGTTCCCACAGAAAGCCCCATTCCACCGAATTCTTCTTCCCCGTGAAGTGCTCCGAAAACATATTTCTGACCGCTTGTTCCACCTGTTCCGTTATCTGACTGAACATCTATTTCATGAGTTTCATCCGTTTTTATCCATGCCATGACTGTAAAATTGTCTTCAGGCGAAGAGTACTCGGCCGGCAACTTAAGATAACTTTCCTCAACTCCTTTAAAATATAGAGCACTTTCATATTTCCCTTCTGTCCAGTCAGCATCATGTATATCTGCATTGTTCTCCTCTCCTGAAGAATCCTGAGCTGTGGAATCTTTTCCTTCATCAAGATGAAATCTTACTATCTCTTCATCAAACAGAGCATCTTTCAAGCTTATTGAATTGTCACCGCAGAATCTATTTTCAATATAAGCTTTTTTACACTCTTCCGTGCAATATTCACAAGGCTCTGTTTCCCCATATGAACAATCGGGGATAACTCCGTTCAGTTCTTCATCATCACACTCTTCACCTTCCTCAATTTCTCCGTTTCCACAGACAGGATCGGGAAGTGTATTCCCGGTGTTCCCGGTGTTCCCGGTGTTCCCGGTATTCCCGGTATTCCCGGTGTTCCCGGTATTCCCGGTATTCCCGGTGTTCCCGGTGTTCCCGGTATTCCCGGTATTCCCGGTATTCCCGGTATTCCCGGTGTTTCCGGTATTTCCGGTATTTCCAGTATCTCCGGTGTTTCCAGTATCTCCGGTGTTTCCGGTGTTTCCGTCATCGTTGTAAATAGGTTTATCGCAGTAAGGATAGTTTTCCCCTTCTATGCAAACTTCCCCGGTAACACCAAAATTACAGTCTTCATAAACTGTCCAGACATCTATATCACATTGAAGAATTTTTGTATTGTCACTGTTACAGGTAAAATCACCGGGAAGAGAGCAGTGTGAGCCCTCTGTTATTCCGGAAGAACTTTTATCTTCGGGAATACAAGCTGAAATCAGCAGCAACAAAATTGAGATAAAAATAAGTTTTTTCACCCGGAACCTCCCCGAATTTTTCTGTAGAAAATTACATACCTGAAATTATAAGTTTTTTACCGGTCAAATCAAATTTTTTAAGAAATTAGCCCTCAACTGAAAAGCTTTTTCACTGCATTTTTAAGTTTTTTAACTTGTCAGCCAAAGCCCCTTTATGAATACAGATTAAGGAGTGTCATCCCATTCAAGAAAAATGCAGTCATGGTGATTACTGCACGATGTTCCGGAGTTTCCTTGTCCAAGAGGTGCATTTTTACAGTCAGTGCTGCAGCTTTTATCCGTTTCCAATCCTTCAGAACCATAGTAACAGTAATCAAACCCGGATGTTCCACAATAACTTCCGGTGGATGTGGGAACACAGTATTCCGGTTCTGTCGGATTCATAGATTTACGCTTACATTCCCAGTATCCAACTGAATCATAAGGCCAGTCATAAAAAGCACACTCAATTACATCGTCACAGGTAACATCATAGCTCATTCCGGAAAAGTCACAGTCTTCGGGACATGATTTTGCAGACTCTCCTTCTGTTACATCGCAAAAATTGTTGCCGCAAAGAGAATCTCCATAGGAAGGATTGCATTGCCCTGATTCACATCGCCATACTCCGTGTTGAACACACGGGCCTTCATCAACCCAGTATCCATTTTCACAAATCTGTACCTTCTCACCTTTGTCGTTAACACCGCATGAAACCGTCCTGGTTGCATCTCCGCTACATTCATCTCCGGTATCTCCGGTATCTCCAGTATCTCCGGTATCTCCGGTGTCTCCGGTATTTCCGGTATCTCCAGTATTTCCGGTATCTCCGGTATTTCCAGTATTTCCAGTATTTCCAGTATCTCCAGTATTTCCAGTGTCTCCGGTATTTCCGGTGTTTCCGGTATCTCCGGTATCTCCAGTATCTCCGGTATCTCCGGTGTTTCCGGTATCTCCGGTGTTTCCAGTATCTCCACTATTTCCGGTGTTCCCGGTGTTTCCAGTGTCCCCGGTGTCATTATCTGCAGTTTCACCACTATTTCCAATGTCGGAATCATTTTTATTTTCAGGGATTATTCTTCTTGACGACTCTCCGCAAGCTGTAAAAAACAAAAACAACATAAAAAAAACAATTGGTTTAAATTTCATAAGCACCTCCCATGTGTAACAAATTAAACCTTAATCATCCGACTCTCTCATTGAAAAATGAAAAAACCCTCTGTTCTTAAGAAGTTACAAAAATCGCCGATTAACCTTCGGGTGAACCTCAGATTTTGTGTAACTCTTCTGAATCAGAACTCTTTCCCATGTTTTCCAACTCAGAATCGAACGGTTCAGGTTTTAAATCTCTTTAAATATACCAAAAACAAGCTACTTTGTCAACACTGTCTTAGAATTGGGGAAAAATTTGATTCTTTTATGTTTATAAGCTAAAAATATGTGTGCTGTGTTTGTTAACAAAATTAAGGGGGCTTTTTATGAAGCGTACGATTTTCTTTCTTGTGGTTTTCCTGCTGCTCTTTTCATCATGTAAAGACAGAGGTAAAAAAACAGATGCTTCTGCTGAAAAAAAAGAAACAACACCTGTGAAAACTGAAATCGGAATGGCCGATTATCTCGATATTATCGGCTCTTCAAGCGGACATGTTCTGGATGACGGCAGAAAACTGTATCTCAGCCGGGAAAAACAGGAGGCCACTCAGCTTTTTATTCAGGAAAAAGACGGCTCTCATGTAAAGCTTACAAATACAAACGAACCTGTGAGATCTTATAAGGTTAATCCCGACGGTACAATGCTTCTCTACAAAACATCCGAAGGCGGAAACGAGCAGTTCGATATTTTTCTTCTGAATCTTGAGAATAAAAAAATCAAACCTCTTCTCGTGGATTCCGATATCCGTTATGACAGTATAGTATGGGCGGACAAAGCCAGTTTTTTCTATACATCAAACGAGGTAAACGGAAAAGATTTCTACATATACCGCTATGATCTCGACAATAAAAAACAGCCATTTAGACTTGTTGTTGAAAAATCCGGCTACAATATCGTCTCCGACGCTGTAAACAGAAAGAAGTTTCTCTTCTACACCTATGTCGGTAACAATATAACTGTCCCGTGGGAATATGTGGAAGGTAAAACACGAAAAATAAAAGGAGCCGACAAAAAAAGACTCTATGAACCGGTGGCCTACTTCGATGACAGCATTCTAATGCTTACAAATGAAAAAAACGATATGAGTTATCTGGAACTGTGGAAAAACGGAAAGAAAAAAGCTGTTCATAAAGATCGATCATGGTCTGTGGAAACTGTGGTTGTTGATAAACGCAGTCGTTCTCAGCTGGTGTTCTGCATAAATGAAGAGGGCTTTTCCTCATGTTTTCGTTTCAAAAAATCAGAAAAACCGGAGCCCGTTTCCCTTGAAAAGGGGATAATAAGGCTTTCTCAGCTCAAAAGCGAAATGCTTGTTTATCGTTCCAGAGTTCCGGATGAGGTGCCGACCCCCGTAATCTTTCATCTGACAACTGATAAGCGTAAAAAATTCGGCTATGAAGATAATAACGGTATAGATGTTTCAGAATTTGTTAAACCGGAACTGAGAAAAGTAGATTCTTTTGACGGTGTGGAAATTCCCTATTTTTTATACATACCTGAAAAAGCTGAAAAACCGTATAAAACCATAATATACTTTCACGGCGGCCCCAGTTCTCAGTTCAGACCCTCATTTATACGAAGCTTTCAGTACTATCTGAGCAGAGGATTCATGATTGCGGCACCCAATTTTCGAGGCAGTTCAGGTTACGGACAGAAGTTCATGGACATGGACAATTACAAAAAAAGAATGGATGCTGTAAAGGACGGAGCTGCTGTTCTTGATGCTCTGATTGAGGAAAGTCTGACCAAAAAAGGTATGATAGCGGCACGGGGCGGTTCTTACGGTGGTTTTATGACAGTGGCATCCATGGCTCAATATCCGGATTATTACCGTTGCGGAATAAACAATGTAGGTGTGGTGGATTTTGTCAATTTTCTGAAGAACACAAGTTCTTACAGAAGAAAGCTTCGTGAAGTGGAGTACGGGCCTCTTTCCGACAAAGAGTTTCTTAAAAAAATAAGCCCCACAAACATGGTGGAAAGCATAGAGGGCGAGCTTCTTGTCATTCACGGAGAAAACGATTCCAGAGTTCCTGTAACTGATGCTCACATTCTTGTGGACAGAATGAAAAAACACGGAAAAAAGGTTCAGACACTCTTCTTCCCCGATGAGGGTCACGGCTATCGTAAAAGAAAAAATATGATGAAATATTACGAGACAAATGCTGAATTTCTTAAAAATTGCATGAAACCCGGAGAAAAACAATAAAAAAAGTTTTTCTTTTTTCAGCAGCAACGGCGACTTTTCTGTTTTCTCTCTATAAAGCTTTTCTTACTTTTGAACAGGTCGGCAAAAACTACCCGGCAGCTGTAGAGACACTATCCTCTTTTTCCCTTTTTACAGGGATATCCTTGATTTTACTTCTTATTGCCGTGATTATAAAAAATTCAGACAATGAAAACAACCCTCCAAAAAAAATCGTTTCTGTATTTCTGACATTAACCCTTCTGCATCTTTCTGTAAACACATGGTTCGTACACAAAAACACACTGGAGAAAAAGGCTGTTTCCGGAGATGAGTGGAGCTTGGTTTATCAAAGTGATCTGTTTTCCAACGCAAAGTTGTTCAACACTTCCATTCCTCAGAGCATGGGCCTTTTAAAACAGCATCATGTTGTGGCAACTCCTGAAAAAGAGTTTTCAAAATATCCTCCCGGAGCACCTCTGATTTTCTCTTTTTTCAGAAAAACAGGCTTTGATGGCATGGCAAATATGATTCTCACCCTTCTATCCGCACTTCTGATGTTTTTTTATGTCAGGCGTCTGTCCGGAGATCTCCGCACAGCTTTGCTGTCTCTGATGATATTTTCCTTTTCAGGCACTGTTGTTTTTCACGGAGCATCCTGGTTTTCACACACACCGGTGATGTTTTTCCTTCTCCTTATGCTCTTTCTGTTTCCTGAAGACAGACGAATCGGTATATCATTTCCCGGGTTTTTTATGACAGGAGCCTGTCTCGGGATGATTATTTTCATACGACAGTTTGATGCTTTTTTGATCCTCGGAGCTTTTTCAACCTATGTTTTTATCAATGATTACAAAAATCCAAAAATCGCTCTGAAAAAACTTCTCATAACGGGAAGCGGAGTAATACCGTTTTTTCTACTTTTTCTTTTTTATCAAAAGATTTATACATCTTCATGGTTTGAATCTCCTTACGCTCTTTACCGTTTTTCAGCGGATCTCAGTACAGGAGACAGAATCGGAGAAATAAATACAGGCATAGCACATTTTTTTTCCCACGGACTCGGGGGTCTCACACCTTTG
>JAWOGE010000019.1:0-6001 GCA_046497165.1 bacterium
AGAGGGAGATGTGTTGAAAAAATTACCTGTCCGGCTTATATAAAGACAGACAATACGGTAAAATCACTTGACACAATCGCTGTTTTCAATGTGCTCAACCTCGGATGGAGCAACAATAAAGATACAGAAGCCATAGCCTGCATAATAAACCACTTCAATATAACGGGACTTGTTGAGGTTCAGTCCGTAGAAGCAGTGGCTGAATTGAAAACTCATCTGGAAAAACTTTCCGGAGACGAATGGGGATATCATGTTTCATCTGAAGATGTGGGAAGATCTTCCCATAAAGAGCATTACGCTTTTGTATGGAGAGAAAAAGAAGTTTCTATGACAGGAGTAATTGGTTTTTATCCTGAAAAAGACGATGAATTCATAAGAGAACCTTATGCCGCAAGTTTTTTCATGGATTCATTCAGTTTTGTATTTGCACTGATACATGTAATCTACGGAAAAAATAAAAGTATGAGAAGAGCCGAAGTCAGAGAGCTCAATGATGTATATCTGTATTTTCAGGGACTCTGTGAAGATGAAGATGATATAATTATAGGCGGGGATTTTAACATTCCGGTGTCGGATTCGGCTTTTACTATTTTTGAAACGGATGAATTTACTTATGCTGCCCCGGAAACTCAAAAAACAACAATAGGTTACACCGGGCTTTCTTCCTCTTATGACAATATCCTTTTTTCACTAAAATACACAGATGAGTATTCAGGTAAGTCGGGGGTTCTTGATTTTACCGATGACAACCATAAAAAAGTCAGAAAATTTGTCAGTGATCATCTGCCGGTTTGGATAGCAGTTGACTGATATCAAAACTGCGGTGTTTTCAGTTTTTTGCTTAATTTTTAAATTTATTTGTAAAATTAAATTAAATTATGCTTAATTATCTTGACACGAAAACTTTAAAACAGTATGTTAAAGCAGTTGAGTGTAGTTGGAGATTCTATGTCACTGTTGAAAAAACTTGATGTTCTAACTGAAATAACAGAAGCTATTTCAGGTGTGGAGAGCAGAGACGAAATCTTTGATTTTATTCTTTCCAGCCTTCAGGAGCTTTTCAAAGTTGATCATGCGTCCATATTTCTTGCCGATGATGATAAAAACATTTTAAAACTGGTCTGTTCCAGAGGGTACAATAAAAACATAGATTGTCTAATTCTTACAGACTCGGGAATTGCAGGGGAAGCATACAGCCTCAATACTCCTTTAAAAATAAATGATTTAAAAAAAGATGCTGACAACAGTAAAAAACTTTCTAATAATTTAATGTCAGGAATCGCTACACCTCTTAGGGTCAAAAGCAAAGCGGTGGGTGTTATATGTGTTGAATCGCTTAAAAAAAAGTATTTTTCTGAATCAGATCTTAAATTTCTTTCACTTTTTGCTGCAGAAACAGCCGCTTTTATAAACCGTTTCGAAGTAGAAAAAACCCTGCAGAAAACATCGGAAAAGCTTGACAGAAGATTGAAGCAGCTAAAAACTTTGGATTATGTTTCTCAAAATGTTATATCTTCTCTTTCTTACTCCGATATTCAGGAAAGAATTCTGCAAGCTGTCAGAGACACGGTGAAAACGGCAGATAAATTTGCTTTTATAATTTATGATGAAAAAAAACGAGAACTTATAGTCAAATCAGTCCTCGGTCATGACAATAGGATTGTGGACCGGTTTGCTCTTAAACCATGTCAGGGAATTACCGGCGCAGCCTTTTCTGAGAAACAGGAGATTCTTGTCCCTGATGTTAAAAAGGATCACCGTTTCATACCGGGGCAGATGCGTGAAGCGGGCTCTGAAATAGCCATACCACTACTTATAAAAGATAAACCGGTGGGAGTAATAGACATTGTATCGGAAAACAGAAACGCTTTTGACAATATAGAGAGAAAATTTCTCAGAACACTCAGCAGTTTTGCTTCTATAGCCATAGGGAATTCAAAGCTTTTTGAAGAAAACGAGCGAGCATTTTTTGAAACAACAAAGCTTCTTGCCGAAGCACTCGATGCAAGGGATAACTATACCAGAGGACATTCGGAAAGAGTTACCTATTATACCGGTAAAATACTTGACGAAATGCATCTGCCTGAAAACGAAAAAGAGGAGATATATTATTCCGCTGTTTTGCATGACATAGGAAAAATAGGCATAACCGATACTATTCTAAACAAAAAAGGTTATCTGACATCTTCAGAATTTGCCGTAATACGCTCTCATGTTACAGTCGGAGAAAAAATACTCGCAGATTCCAGATCCATGCGAAAAATATCAAAAGCTGTAAAACATCATCACGAACGCTGGGACGGTAAGGGTTATCCTGACGGACTTAAAAAGGAAGATATTCCTGTCAGTGCAAGAGTAATAGCGGTTGCAGATGCTTACGATGCCATGACAAGCAACCGTCCTTACAGAGCTCCTCTTTCTGAAAAAGAAGCTCTTTTGGAAATTGATCAGAACAGAGGAACTCAATTTGATTCTCTTGTTGTGGATGCCTTTTTTGCTTTTATGAACAAATAACAACCCATATGTTTAATGACACGGGCGACCACATGGGTTTGTCCCTACATCTTAACCCGGTGCAGGTTTTTCAGTTTTCAAGAGTTTTAAAATCGGTTCCAATGTATGGTGTTCTTGCAGATCTGCTGCTGTTCTGCATGTGCGAAACTTTAGTTGACCGGTATCTTTTTGACAATGAATTTTCTTTTCCTTGACTGAAAAATGAAAAAACTTACAATTCTCTGTGTTTTGTTTATTCAGGAGGATACTATGAAGCGTGTATTTGTTAAAGAAATAATGAGAAACTCCGATGAATGGCTTGGTAAAAAGGTTAAAGTCGCCGGCTGGATAAGGACATTGAGAGGCTCTAAGAAGCTCGGCTTTATGGAGCTTAATGACGGGACATTCTTCAATAATATTCAGGTGGTTTTTGAAGAGAATATACATGGGTTTGCCTCTCTTCTCAAGCTTACGGTGGGGTCCGCTGTAACTGTTGAGGGAGAGGTTGTACAAAGTCAGGGTGGCAAACAATCTGTGGAAATACATGCGAAAGAGGTTACAATTGTGGGTGAAGCCGACTCTGATTATCCGCTTCAGAAAAAACGACATACTTTTGAATTTATGCGGACAATAGCTCATCTGCGTCCGCGTTCCAATACTTTTTCAGCTGTTTTCAGGATTCGTAGTCTCTGTGCTCAGGCTGTTCATGCTTTTTTTTCAGAAAAGGGATTTGTCTATGTTCATACTCCTGTCATAACGGGCAGTGATTGTGAAGGAGCGGGAGAGATGTTTCGTGTCAGCACCATAGATCCGGCACAACCTCCTTTGAAAAAAGACGGAACAGTGGATTACAGTGAAGATTTTTTTGGAAAAAAAACGGGACTTACAGTGAGTGGACAGCTGGCGGTTGAAAATTTCTGTCAGGGTTTTTCCAATGTTTATACTTTCGGACCTACTTTCCGTGCTGAAAACTCCAATACTCAGCGTCATGTTTCAGAGTTCTGGATGATAGAACCTGAGATCGCTTTTGCAAATCTCAGTGATGATATGGATCTGGCTGAAGAGATGATAAAATATATCATAAGAGATGTTCTTGAAAAAGCTCCTGAAGAGATGGCTTTTTTTGGAAAATTCATAGACAGAGGGCTTCTTGAGAGACTCAAAAATGTAAGAGATTCAGATTTTGCAAGAATATCTTACGCTGAAGCTGTTGAATATCTTCAAAAATCGGGCAGATCTTTTGAGTATGCTCCTGAGTGGGGAAAAGACCTGCAAACTGAACATGAAAAATATCTCACTGAAGAGCTGATGAAGCGACCGGTTTTTGTCTATGATTATCCTCGTGACATAAAAGCGTTTTATATGAGAGACAACGAAGACGGAAAAACTGTGGCGGCTATGGATCTTCTTGTTCCGGGTGTCGGAGAAATCATAGGCGGCAGTCAGCGGGAAGAGCGCCACGATGTTCTTCTTGAAAAAATAAAAGAACTTGGTTTGAAAGAGGAAGATTATTGGTGGTATCTTGATTTGAGAAAATATGGAACTCACCCCCATGCAGGATTCGGACTTGGATTCGGAAGACTTATAATGTATTTGAGCGGCATGAAAAATCATCGTGATGTGGTACCTTTTCCCAGGACTCCAAAACATGCCGAATTCTGAGCTCATATCAGATTTTTTAAAGCATCTTGGAAATGATTTTCCAAAGTGTTCGGGCATCGGAGTGCTTGTTTCCTGTTCGGGAGGCCCGGATTCGATGGTACTTTTGAATCTTCTGTGTGCAGTTTCCGATAAATTGGATATTAAACCCGGTGTGGTTCATGTGAATCATAATCTCAGGGAGGACTCAGATGAAGAAGAGGTTTTTGTAAAGTCCGTTGCAGATGAGAAGAGTGTCCCCTTTTTATGTGGCAGAATATCCGGTAACGAGTGGAATGAAAACAGATCCGACATGGAGAGACGAGCCAGAAATCTCAGATATGATATAATTGCAGAACTTGCTGAAAAAAACGGATACAGTATAGTTATGACTGCACATCATCGTGATGATCAGCTTGAAACTCTGCTGATGCGAATTTTTGACAGAGGAAGTGGTTTGAGGGGGATTTGCGGGATTCTTCCTGAAAGAACCGTCAGAGGTGTGTCCTTTATTCGTCCGCTTCTTCCTTTTTCAAAAAAAGAACTTAAAAGCTTTCTCGGTGACAAAACTTTTATCAGGGATCCTTCCAATGAAAACACTGAAATAAGGCGAAATTACTTCAGAAAAGAGATTATTCCTTTTCTTGAGGAGAGACTTTCGAAAAACATAGGTAAGCATATTGTTTCACTTGCATCGGCTGCACAGAATGAATTTTCTTTTTCAAATGAGCTGGCGGATATGTTCTGGAAAAACTTTTTGGAAGAAAAAAGTAGAAAAACCGATAAAATCAAGTATGTTATTCCAAGAAAAGAGATAAAATCACACGGAAAGAGGTTCTGGATGACCGCGTTCTCTTTTCTGTTTTCAAAACATCGCGGATTTTCTCACTGTAGCACGAGTCTGGAAGATATGGCCCTTTTTATAAAAAAATCTGAGAAAGCGAAATGCAATTATCATCCCTTTGTTTTTTCACGAAATGCAGAGTCTGTTGTTATTTCAACCATAGAGCCGGCCGAATCCGGTATCATTGATTTATAAATTTTTATAATTTTCAACCTCTTTGTAGAGTCAAAATATTGACAATACCGCACCTTGATTATTATATGAATAAAGGAGGGAAGATGTGCATTGGTGAAGATGTCCATATAAAACACAGAGCCAAAAAGGATATTAAAACTAAAGAGCCCTCTATGTATGCGGTTGTTTTGCTGAATGATGATTTTACAACCATGGAGTTTGTGGTGGAGGTTCTTTGTAATGTTTTTTCAATGAATCGTATTTCTGCAGAACGGATTATGATGAAAATTCACAATACCGGAGAGGGAGCGGCAGGTATCTATACTTATGATATAGCATGCAGCAAAGCTGCCAGAGTGCACTCTATGGCGGCGACCCGAAAGTACCCTCTCAAATGTGTTGTAAGAAAAATATGACAGGAGAAAATAATGAAACTTGAGAAAGATTTAAACAGAGTTATAGCAAGTGCTTTTTACGAGGCAAAACAGAAAAGACACGAGTATGTCACTCCGGAACATCTTCTTTATTCTGCTCTTCATTCCGAGCAGGGGAGAGATATAATCTCTTCTCTCGGTGGTGATATAGATATTCTTCGGGCTGAACTTAAAAAACATATGAAAAAACATATTCCCATACTGAAAACCGGTTCGGTGATGCAATCTCGTTCATTTCAGGAGCTTATGAATATTGCGGCCACCCGTGCCGCTTCAGCCGGTAAAAAACATGTTCATCTGACGGATATGCTTGTGGCTTTTTATGACTGTGAGGAGTGTTTTGCAACCTGGTTCCTACTGAATCAGGGTATTGAAAGATATGAGATGGTTGAATATGTTTCTCACGGGTTTATTGCGG
>JAWOGE010000190.1:0-8805 GCA_046497165.1 bacterium
ATATGAACAACCGGCAGTCCTCGCAGCCTCGACGATGAGAGCGTCCCAGAAGGACATTGTGTGTTTCTGGTGAAGGCCTATAGCCCTCAAGATCAGCCCGAAGTCGGTATGCACGGTTTCAAGTACAGAAATGTAGTGGAGATATTCAAGTGCTGTTTCCGTTGGCAGTGGGGTCTGGATCTTATGAGTTGAGACATGATAAAACTCTTGAAGCACTTGGATACTGATGACTCCGGACGCCTCTTGAAGATGTTGTCTCACGAGTTCCCTGGCGATTTCTCTCTTTTTCCTTAGACCTTGTGATGAATCGACAGCGTAAACAAAAAGGTTTGAGACACAGCCGGACATTCACAGTCGGTGAAAAAAAGAGTTCCTGTTGCTGAAAATCCTGTGGTTATGACCCTGGTTCCTGCAGCGGGCAGACTGCTTCCCGGTGTTGAACAGAAAATCTATCTTATACTTACAGATCCGGTTGGAAACCCTGTATCTACCACTGCAGAAATCAAATCGGGAGATTCAACAAAGAGTGTTGAAACAAATTCAGAAGGGTTTACTGTTTTTGAAATGAAGCTTGATACTGAAACAAAAAATGCTGTAGTGGATTTGCTTTATGATGGAAAAACTTATTCTTCACAGAAAGAGTTTTCTGCAGAGGAAGCTGAAAGTTTTATTTTTCTCAGCACGGATTCTTCCATTTATGAGGTCGGTGAAACAATTTCAGTGGAGCTTTTTACAGGCTTTGACCCTTCAGCTCCGACACCTTCCGATCTTCCTGACCGGGCATATATTGATGTTGTTTCCGGAAGTCAGACACGACTCATAGAGACTGTAGAATTTTCTGAGGGTAAGGGAAGTACCGAAATAAATGCAGATGAAACTCTTTCCGGACCCGTTGAGCTTCTTGCATATTATCTCACCGACAAAGGAAATATAATTCGTTCCTCCAAAGTTGTTTTTGTGAGGCAATCCTCTTCACTGGATATATCTTTTTCTGCTGACAAGGAAGTTTACCGTCCCCGTGAAGACGCGAAGGTGTCTTTCCATGTTAAGGATGGTGGTGGTAATGCGGTACAGGCGGCTCTGGGAGTTGCCATGGTGGATGAGGCTGTTTTCCATGTTATGGATTTTCAACCCGGAATGGAGCAGAGCTATTTTGATATTGAAAGTCAGATTATGGACTCTTCTTATGTGATTTACGGCATAAGCCGGGATGATATTCTTTACGGTTCAGGTGATGATGATAAAAATGTCGAGCAGAAGGCAGAAGCATTTTTTGCAGAAAAAGGTGCTTCTCTTGCTCACAGTGTTTTTGAAGACAACTATGAAGATGTGGAAAAAACTTTTAATATTGAATCAGAAAAAGCTGTCAAAGAACTTGTTAAAGAAATTTTTGAGCCTCATAAAGTGGAGGCTGCATCGGATTGCAGAAAGGAAAGTATAACGGAAGAAAAAGTTCTTGAAATACTTGGAAATTCTGAAAACACCGATCCCTGGGACAACTATATGAGCGGCCGGATAAAGGATGCGGAGGATGAGGATTATTCAGATTTGGTTACTGTTGTTGTTTCAGCGGGACCTGATGAAATAGCTGAAACAGAAGATGATATAAGCGTTGAGGTGACTTTGTGTTCAATAGCCGAAGAATCCTTTGAAAATGATGGGGATGCCGGCAACACCGGGGATACCGGGGATACCGGGGATACCGGAGATACCGGAGATACCGGAGATACCGGAGATGATGGTAAAGGAGGTGTTCATGTACGAGAGTGGTTTCCCGAAACACTTTACCATAATCCTGAACTCATTACAGACAGTAACGGAGAAGCTGTTGTTAATCTGGTAATGCCTGATTCCATAACAACATGGCGAGTAAGTTCAATTGCCAACACAGCGTCCGGAGGAATTGGAAGTTCTCTTGACAGTATGCTTGTTTTTCAGGACTTTTTTGTGGACATACATTTTCCGGTTTTTCTTACTCAAAATGATGAGGTATCGGTTCCAGTGGGAATATATAACTATCTTTCCGAGCCCCAGACAATTGAACTTGTTGCAGATGAAGCTTCATGGTTTGAAATGACAGAGACGGAAACTATTTCTGTAACTGTTCCCGGCAACTCTGTTTCTTCTGTTTATTTTCCCATAAAAGTGACAAAAATAGGGGAACACAGTTTAACGGTTCATGCTCACGGTTCAGTTATGTCTGATGCTGTAAAACGCTCTGTGAAAGTTCTTCCCGACGGAGTTCCGGAAAGTCAGACGGACAGCGGACTTCTTAATTCCGATAAATCAATTACACTTACTTTTCCGGAAAATGCAATACCGGACAGCGAAAAGCTTTTTGTGAAGATATATCCGGGATTGATGTCACAGAACATCGAAGGTCTCGATTCTATGCTGAGAATGCCGACAGGTTGTTTTGAACAGACATCTTCAGCTACATATCCCAATGTTCTTGTTCTTAAATATCTTCTTGATACCAATACCGTAAAACCTGATATTGAGCTCAAAGCGCGTGATTTTATTTCTCAGGGTTATCAGAGACTTCTCACTTATGAAGTTGATGGCGGTGGATTCGAATGGTTTGGAAATTCCCCTGCTCATTTTGTTCTCACTGCATACGGTCTTCTTCAGTTTGTTGACATGAGTCATGTGCATGAAGTTGATCCCGAGATTATAAAAAGAACGGCATCATGGATGGCATCACAGCAGGAAAGTGACGGTTCCTTCATTCCTTCTTCCGGAGGTATAGCGGAGGGGGCCATAAATAATTTTCAGAGTTCAAAACTCAGAACCACAGCTTATGGACTCTGGGCATTGAGCAGAGCCGGCAGAGAGGAATCAGCACAATCTGCGGCAATCTCTTTTCTTGAAAAGGAAGCTTCTTCCGGTGAAGACCCCTACACAATAGCTATGACAGCCATAGCACTTGCTTCATCAGGAGGCAGCGAAACAGTTGTGGACGAGCTCATTGACAAGCTTATGGATGTGAAAAATGTTGATGAAGAGGGCGGTGTTTACTGGAACCAGGAGGTTAAAACGGAAACTTACAGTTCAGGTGAAAATGCTGTTTTGGAAACCACTGCACTGATCGGACTTCTTCTCATAGAGCGGGGAGGCTATGCGTCAACGGCGAAAGACATTCTGAGCTGGATAATAAGGCAGAAAGATTCTTTCGGTTCATGGTCGACTACCCAGGGAACAGTTCTGGCGTTGAGATTTCTGATAGAATCTTTAAAACTTGAAACTGTGGAAACAGATGCCCGGGTTGCAGTCAGTGCCAATGGTGGGGCTGAAACTGTCATTGATATAACCCCCGAAAATTCGGATGTTCTTCGTCTTGTTGATTTTACGGAAAATACTGTTGAAGGTGAAAACAATATCGAGATAAAATTCAGCGGAAGTGGCAGAATGATGTATCAGGCCACAGCGGAATGGTATGTTCCCGGTGAAAATTCTGAAGATACCGGACCTCTTGAAATATCAGTTGAATATGATAGATCCCAACTTGAAGTTGATGATATTGCGGGAGTCAAAGTTACTGTCACCAATGTTTCAGATTCATCTGTAAGTGTTATTCTTGCAAGCATAGGCATACCTCCGGGCTTTACGCTCATTCCCCACAAACTCGATGAAGCACTTGAAACCGGGCTTTATCTTCAGAATTATGAAACAACACCGAGACAGGTTATTCTTTACATAAATCAGATAGAAAGCGGTGATTCTACAGTTTTCGAATACGAGCTCATGGCTGATTATCCCATGAACGGGGCTTCGGGAGATGCCACAGTGCATCCTTATTACAATCCCGAACAGAAGGGGCGTGATGATTCTGTAAATATAATTGTCAGATAAGATTATGGGATTTGAAGGAGTAATGTTTGTTGTGACAGAGAATAATGTGATCAAGAACCGGTATGCCGAGTAAAAGACCGGCATCTGACAATCGTTCAGTGACATCGATATCTTCCCGTGAAGGACGGCACACATCGGAAGGATGATTGTGGGCGATTATCACGGCAGCTGCTCTGTCCTCCACTGCGGAGGCAAAAACCTCCCGGGGATGAACAATGCTCTGATTCAATGTTCCTATGAATACAGTTCTTGTGTTTATCACGCAATGAGCTCCGTCCAGAGTGATACTTATGAAATGTTCCTGTCTCTTTTCTGTAAACTCCGAAAGAAGTTGATAAACATCTTCGGAATCTGATATTCTTTTTCTGCGGGATGTGCTCGAAAAGCGTTTGTAAAGATGAAGAGATGCAGTTAAAACACAACCCCTTGCCATTCCTATTCCCTGAATAGATGTGAAATCCGACAATGAAACCGCCAGAGGGTTTTTCTTTTCACGAATCACCTTTTCCACCTTTTCTGCTATGGAAAACACAGAACGGCCTTTTTGTCCGCTTCCGAGAAGAATTGCTATAAGTTCTTCATTCGTTAGACTTTCCGGTCCCTTATCTCTGAGTTTCTCTCTTGGACGATCACCGAAATACATCTCTTTAACACGCATCAATCACTCCCTGAACAAACCTTTTTTACTTTACTTTGCAGTTTGTTTTTGTCAACAAAAGATTGTATTTTCTAATGTAGGTTAGGGAGGACTCCTTATGACGGGCTCAATAAGAGGTAGTGTAACATAGTTTCTGTAAATTTATTTTACTCTGAAGAGGAGGCGTTTGAATTTAAACATAAAGTTTACCTGCGGGCATTTTTAATTACAATGAAGACGGAGGTTTTATGAAATATTTTTTTTCTGTTTTTATTTTATTTTTTTATCTGATTTCCTTTGCTGGTGAAGGAGAAGATTTTGTGGATATCGGTGATTTTATCAAAGAATCTCATGTTAATATGATTTATTCCACTTCAGATAATTTTACAGGCAGGGATATGTATGGTTCTTTTGACAGATGTTTTTTAAGAAAAGAGGTGGCTTCGATGTTGAAAAAAGCACATAATGTTCTTAAAAAAAATAATCCGGAGCTGACTTTTCTGATATACGACTGCCTTCGTCCGAGAAGTGTTCAGTGGAGTATGTGGAAGGTTGTCAAAAAAACTCCGCAACAAAAATATGTGGCATATCCGGGGCGGGGTTCTGTTCATAATTATGGAGCGGCTGTTGATCTGACGCTGGCCGCAAAAGACGGAACTCCTGTTGATATGGGTACGCCTGTTGATTATTTCGGTAAAAAAGCTCAGCCCCGTTATGAATCTCTCATGATAAAAAAGGGTGAGCTGTCCAAATCTCAACTTAAAAACCGTCGTTTGCTTCGCAGTGTTATGAGAGAAGCGGGATTTCGGGCCATAGCAAGTGAGTGGTGGCACTTTAATGCTTTTTCTGTAAAAGAGGTGAGAAAGCGTTATAAAATCATTGAAAACATATCGGATATTCAAAAAAAAGAGAAGGCCGAAGCCCCCTCTTCTAAAAAAGAATCTGAAAGTTCTTCAGACCATTGATTCACCCATTCTGAGGGCTTTTTCATTGAGAGGAATAAGATTGTGATGTCGTTCCGGCAGTGTCTCTCTCAATGCATCTATGAGTGTTTCAGGTTTTACTGTGGGTCGTACTTTGTTGAGAGCACCGAGAGCAATCATATTCATTACCTGGGTGTTGCCGAGTTCATTTCCGGCTTTTTCAATTGAAGGTACGGCGTAAATTTCTATATCATCACGGACGGGTTTTTCTTTTATGGTGCTTGATTCCCATATGAGAACACCACCCTTTTTTACTGCGGGTTCAAATTTTTTCAGCGAGGGAAGATTGAAAACCACTGCAATATCGTATTCCTGAACTATGGGACTTGATATTTGTGAATCACTGATGTTTACCATGCAGTTTGCTGTTCCTCCGCGCATTTCAGGCCCGTAGGAAGGCATCCAGCTTATCTCTTTTCCCTCCTTCATGGCGGCGTAGGCTAAGAGTTTCCCCATGGAGAGAACACCCTGACCACCGAATCCGGCAAAAACCATTTCCTGTATCATAACATATCCTCCTTATTTTATTAATTATTATCGTTATCTGTGCTTATATCCTTTTTTACTCCGAGAGGGAAGTAATCGAACATGTCAGATTCAACCACATCGACAGACTGTACAGGGCTGCATTTCCAGCCGGAAGGACAGTTTGATACCATTTCAATAAATGTCATTCCAAGACCTTTTTTCTGAATTTCAAAGGCTTTGCGAACGGATTTTTTACCCTTACGAACATTTGCAGGTGTGTTTAGGGATATGCGTTCAGAATAAACCACTCCGGGGAGTTGTGAAACAAGCTCAGCCATCTTGAGAGGTTGTCCCAGAGTTTTAGGGTCTCTGCCGTAGGGAGAAGTAGAAGTTTTCATCCCGGCAAGAGTTGTGGGTGCCATCTGTCCGCCCGTCATGCCATATATGGCGTTGTTTACAAAAAACATGGTGAAATTTTCACCGCGATTACAGGCATGAATTGTCTCTGCAGTTCCTATTGCCGCAAGATCTCCGTCACCTTGATATGAAAATACATATTTATCCGGAAGCATTCTTTTTATGCCTGTTGCAAGGGCGGTTGCACGACCGTGTGCAGCTTCCTGCATATCAATATCCATATAATCATAAGCAAAAACGGAACAACCCACCGGACTTACTCCTATGGTTTTATCTTGAATGTCCATCTCTTCAACAACTTCCATTATTATTTTATGAAATGTCGAATGAAAACATCCCGGACAGTAGTGCATCCGCTTTTCTTTCATTGTTGATGGTTTTTTATATACAATTTCGTATCCGTCTTTCATGGGATTCCCCCTTTACATTGTTTTTTTTATCTGTTCAACAATTTCCTCCGCACGCGGAATTATGCCGCCCATGCGTCCGTAGTATTCAACCGGTTTTCTGCCGTTGACGATGAGTTTTACATCTTCAACCATCTGACCGGCGTTCATTTCAACCGATATGAACTTTTTAACGGAATCTGAAGAAGCGAGAGTTTCAAGTTTGTCTTCCGGAAAAGGCCACACGGTTATGGGTCTGAAAAGGCCGACTTTAATTCCCTCTTTACGGGCTAAATCAACAGATTTTTTCACAATTCTCGATGTAAGACCGAAAGAAGCGATGACTATTTCAGCATCATCAAGTTTATATCCTTCAAAACGCTGTTCAGCAGCTTTTATCTCTCTGTATTTTTTCTGAAGACGGTGGTTATGCTCTTCCATGTCTTCGGGTTGTATATGAAGCGATGTCAATACATTTGCTTCTCTGTCAGCAGGTTTGCCTATTGTCGACCACGGTTTTTCCGAACGGAAATCTTCAGCAGGTCGCACTTTAATGGGAGCGGGGAGTTCCACTTTTTCCATCATTTGACCGATTGCTCCGTCTGTGAGTATCAGAGCGGGATTTCTGTATTTGTCTGCAAGTTCAAATGAAAGAACCGTATGGTCTACCATTTCCTGTACAGAATTAGGAGCAAAAACGATGAGATTGTAATCTCCGTGTCCACCGCCTTTTACAGCCTGGAAATAATCTCCCTGAGAAGGTTGGATTGTTCCCAGTCCCGGACCGCCACGCTGTACATTAGCAAAAACACAAGGAATTTCGGCACAAGCTATGTAACTTACCCCTTCCTGCATAAGAGAGTAGCCAGGAGCGGAAGTTGTTGTCATGACTCTGGCTCCGGTTCCTCCGGCTCCATAAAGCATATTGACCGAAGCGACTTCGCTTTCAGCCTGAAGAAGCACATATTCATGTTTAGGAGCTTCTCTTGCAAGATATTCCACCACTTCAGACTGGGGAGTGATGGGATATCCAAAATAGCCGTTCATGCCTGCTCGTATGGCGGCTTCAGCTAAAGCTTCGTTGCCTTTCATAAATTTGATTTCTTTCTCACTCAATGTATCCTCCATTATAAAACATTAAATAATTCAGCAAGCCTTCTTCTTTCTGTAAACTGTAATAGCCGCATCCGGACAGATTACAGCACAGTTCCCACAACCTATGCATTTCTCTTCCTCGGCGAGATAAGAATAATGAAGACCGAATGAATTTGTATCGTCCTCTTTGATTTTAAGACAATTCACCGGACAATGTTTAACACAATATCCACATCCTTTGCATCCCTCCACGGAAATTTCCACATATCCTCGCGCTGCCATAAAAGCCTCCTCAAAATAAGATTGATAAAATATTATATTATTTAAAAGGACCAAAGAAATGTAACACTTTTTAAAACAAAAATCAAGTGAATTAACTTTTTTTATCTTTTTTAAGAGGTGTTGCCTAAGCTACTTGAAATATTGGTTATTTTTTACATTCTATTTGATGGCTCTATTTTTGCATGATAAGACGGGAATATATTTGGAGGGTACGATGATAAAGTTTTTTATGATTGTTTTTTTGTTAAGTATGCTGGGAAACGGGACAATATATTCACAGGAACTTGACATAATATTTGATTCATCTGTGGGGTCGGGTATCCAGGCCGGAATGGGTGCCGAAAGAACCGAATGGAATATGGCTGCTGTTTTTACTGATCTCGAAATAATGATAAACACCGATAACGATCCCTTTTTTGAATACGGGGTTTCATTTTTTGTTCCACTTACAAAAAGAATGGCTCTCGCTGTCATTCCCAAAGGGAAACTGAAAAAGAACCTTCCGGGAAATTTTCAGATGTATGTCACGGGAGGTGTTGCAGTTTTTGTTGCAGGTGTCAATCTTTACGGAATACATCTGGAACCGGGAATACGAAGCAGGATAAATGATTTTGTGGATTTTTTCACCGAAATGAATTTCGGTATCTACCCTCTGGGAAAAGATATTCCTGAGCTGACAGACTCA
>JAWOGE010000249.1:0-4939 GCA_046497165.1 bacterium
CTGATACACATCAGGGTTATAGTTTTTATTTATCCCGCCGTATGTAACACGCGTTGAGGCCACAACTCCTATGCCGGGACCCTGAAGCATAGTGTATCCGAGATTGTCACTCACCTCGGCTTTACCGTTCAGACAGCTTCCTTCATATATGAATCCGGGTTTGTCTCTTGAAACTCTTAGAGCCATTGAAGAATCAACAAAGGTTGTTGACTGCAATTCTCTTGAGTCGGGAATTTCATTGCTGTTTGTATCGCTTCCCCATATTGTCCTTACAGTTAAAGTCGGAAGACCGTGACCCTGCCAGAATACAACCCCGTTTCCTCTGTTCAGATATTCTTCCATTGATGAATAGTTCAAAGCGGGGAAATCTGTAAATTCAGAAGTGGAGAGGCCTTCTTTTTCAACGAGGATATCAAGTTTAAAAGGTTCTTCTAAAAAATTGTTTTCAATATATTCAGCAACATAAGCTCCGTCCATCTGAGGATAGCCCATGTTGTCCTGATTTTCAAAGTAAGCTATACTTGCCGGGATAAGTATGTTTTTTCTATAGGGAGTGTCGGGAGATTCGTTCATAAAATATATGGTTTTTTCCAGTATTTCATCGAGTTTTGAAACATCGGAACTGTTGTAAACAGGAATTCTTCCTGTGACGAGCTGATATTGAAAGCTGATTCCCCGGTCTCGTTGACCTCCTATGATACCGTCTTCATCGGAATCCCAGTCGGCATAGAGTTCGCTGTAAAAAGTGTCGGTGGGAATGCTTTCATATTGAGGCGTAGTACTTCCGGAATAATTCGGAACCTGCTGCTCTTTTGTAATCATGGGAATTCCCTTGCTTCCCGGAACGGGTGAGGCTATAATAAGAAGAAAACGATATTTGGAATGAACCGATTTAAGCCAATCTCTTACAACAATTGCTTTGTCCTGTCCCAAAAGCTCCCGGCCTCCGAATTCATCTTCGGTAGCCACATCCACAGTAAACCCGTGCTGTCTTTTAGCTGCTACAAATTCAGATAATTTAGCCGATCTGTTTCTGATCTCTCTTGTTGTTATTATGAGAAGAGATTTTTTATTATCGGTGGATGGTCTTATTTGAAAAAGAGGTTTTTCTCCAAATCTTATCTTTATTTTGCGTATATGCATATATTTGTTGTTCCCGAGAGGTATAAGCGGTGAAAATCTGAATTTATAGGTAGGTACACCGAGCTTGAAACCGAGAAATTCTGATTCATAAAAATTATCGAGACCCGGAAGAGTAAGAGTTTCTTCAGAAAGGATGACTTTTTTCATTCCTTCAGGGCTGATACGGTAAAAAGGGTTTCCTTTTTGAAGTTTTCCGGGAGCTTTCACAATACGGGAGGAAACAATCTCCACAGATTCAACGGGTTTTTTGAAAAAGAGTTTTTTAAAGGGAAGGGCAGGTTTTTCACCTATTTTATCCAGCCTGTATCCTTCAATTACAGCTTCAAACCGCTCTCCGACTTTTTTAAAGGAAAGTTCTCCAGTGTCTATAAATTTTGTTTCTGAAGCTGTGAGATTAAAAGAAACAACAACAAAACACAGAAATGATAAAGTGTTGCGTATCATAAAAAACTCCTTTTTATGGTTTTCATTATTTTCGGAATTGCAACCGAAAAAACCAGACACAATTCAGCAATATCTGTTCCATAGTTTTTTTCCATTAATTACAGGAAAGTTGCATACTTCAATTTATGAGCCCGTTATGAAAAGGAGGCTTCTATTACAAAATCTACTTGTCATAATGATTTTTCATAAGGGAACCTTTTAGGAACAAGCTTATATTTATACCTGAACCGCCCGATTCTCTCATTGAAAAGTGAAAAAGCCTTCTGTTCACCCGAAGTAGAGACGCAAGATTTTGTGTAACTCTTCTGAATCAGAATTCTTCCCCATGTTTTCTAACTCAGAATTGAACGATTCAGGTTTCACATTTCCATTTTCTTTCTCCGTGATAAAAGACTACGGGAAGTATTATCCGGAATTTTCTTTCTGCCCGGTAATCCTCTTCGAACATCATATATTGATATCTCAGAAGCTGCCAGATAATGTTTTTCGGGACATATGATTTATGTTCAAAAAGAATGTATATATCTGTTTTCTGCTTCTGCTTTGTGGTCAGTTTTATTACGAGATCGGAAAGATGATTTTTGAGATTTTCATCTATATAGCTTGAATCATTAATTGTAACAGATTTGAGATCAAATTTCTTCACAATTTACCCTCAGACGCTTTCAGCGCCAGCTCCCTGCAACAGGGAGCCGTATTGAAAAGCCTCCCTTTTGAAGGGAGGTGTCACGCAGTGACGGAGGGTATTAAAATCTTCCCCCTCGCTTTTACAAAGAGAGGGGGACCGAGGGGGAGAGTACATCTGTTTTTTCCCAACTCCCTCCATCTCCCTCTTTCGCAAAGAGGGAGTGCAAAGAGAAAGGTGGCCGAAGCAGCACACAGTTCAGATAGAGATGTTCACTATACAATCCTGCAAATCCTCAAAATTCCGGCCAATCCGGATTCAGACAATTATCCAAAAAACCACAATCCTTAGCAATTTGTAGCTGCGTAGCGTGCTACGCCGTTAATTATTCAGAATGATCAGGTGCAAGAGGTTACAAGAACATATAGAAATACTGTAAAGATCTCATGATTATCCAGTGAAATCAGTAAATCTGATTGTCGTTGGACATTTTCGGGTTTTCAAAAATTTTGAAACCTGTTTTCATGTGAGTATTTTTGTGAATCTGCTACTGTTTTTCATGTGCGAAACTTGAGTTTAATCAAAATTGCTGTTTAAGTGTTTTCCGAAAAAGTTTTCGTAATGAAAAATCAGCATGGCGAGGAGATTTTTATTGTGAAATGTTTTTCCAATGGGCAAGCGGATGCGTTGAAAGTACGGCGTTTCCTTCCACAGAGTAATCGGTGTTGTAGTTATAGGACCAATCCATATATTCAGATTCTCCGCCACTGACAGTTGTTATAAGATATCTTCCGGGAAGAGCGGCAAAAGCTCCGGCTCTTGTGAGAATATCATCTTCATGTCCCGCATTGGCATCCACGGGAACCCATCCGTAATACGGCCCCATCCATATCTCCGCCCAGCGATGAAAAACATAATCTATTCCACCCTTTTCAGCTCTGTTTACATAAGCACCCACATAGCGTGCAGGAATTCCGGACGCCCTTAAAAGAGAGATCAGAGAAAAGGTATACTCACTGCAGGAGCCTGTTTTTCTTTTTAAAACTGTAGAAGCTCTTCCCCAACCTCCATTGAGATCGTAAGTTATTGAGGCCGCCAATTTTTCATATATTTTCCGAGCTTTTGCATAAAGACCTTTTTCCTCTTCAATCTTCATGTTTTTTAATATTTTCGCAATTGTTTCCGAGGATATATCATACTTTTTCTCGTCTCTCAGATATTTCTGTGGATTTTTAAGGCCTTTTGTGAAAACTGAAGGTATCTTCTCCGGATTTATTGCATAACGGAGATCAGCTGTCTCAAATTCCACTGTCATATTTATACGAAGTTCAGACCCTGTCTCCAACCTCTCGTGATGAAATGAGGCATATTTCTGCCCCCATTCATCTGTGACAATTTCATCGGGCTCAGGTGAAAAAGCTACATCTCCCAAAATTTTCTGCCCCGGCCTTGACTGAGGAACTGCTATAAAACTATTAAGATTTTTTACAGCACCGTCCCCCTCCACTTTATGTATAATTCTGAAATCGACTTCATATCTTTCCCAATTCTCTGTGGAATAGGGTTTATCAGGGAAAAAGGGAGTTTTGACAATGGAGTGGCCGCTGAGATCACTGACAAGAAGCTCTTTTCCATATATTGCAAGTCCCGAAGGATAAGAAACCTGAGAATCCATCTGATGAACTATCCAGTGTTTTTCGGGGTCCATCATGTATATCCGCCGAGAATCCGCATCGGCGACCCATATCCGATTTCCATCTGAAGTTATGGCAGAAGGTTTTTTACCCGGTGCCGGAAAAGTTGATATTACAGAGCCATCTTCTCTGTCAATTTTCAGGATCTCCCGCTTAGCCCGATCGACCACATACAGAGAATTTCCATCTGAAGAAATGCCCCAAGCCTGTGAACCGTAAAAAGGAAGCGGTGATCTCTTGTCACCGGGAAAAGCTCTGTATCTTTCAATGTGTTCTTCAAACAGATCGGTTGACAGAAGAGTTTCCCCATCAAAATCCAATCCCGCAGGAAAACTTCCTTTTACGGGAACTCTCCGCAAAACTTTTCCGTCATGTATGTTTGTTCTCAAAATTGACGGATAATTAATATCCGCTATGAATATTTCATCTTTAATAACGGCAATCCCGGAAGGTTTTACATTTTCAGGCAGATCCAGTCTTGAAAAACCGTAGGTTGAATCTTTTTCTTTCGCTGCATCTTTTTCATGAAACAAATCAAGGGTATCAGTATCGGGAATGTCCTGATCTTCTTGCTCCTGTGCAAAAACAGCACTATCTCGAACATTTTTTTCCTCACAAGCAAAAAAGAGCGTAAACCAGATAGATAAAATATACATAAAATTTTTAAAACAATTCATATTTACTCCTATTCAGGTTTTAATCACAATTTTCAATCTTTCTCTTTTATGCACTCCACAGGACAGACATCAACACATGCTCCACACTCTGTACACTTTTCAGTCAAAATTGAATATCTGTCATCTTTTTCAAATATTACGGCGTCAAAATCACACTCAGCCTGACATGCCCCACAAAATATACACTGTTTTTCATCTATGAATAACATATATTTCCTCTCCTAATTTCAATCTCAGTTTTTTCGTTTTTTATCAGAAGATTTACTTTTAGCAATCGTTTTTTTCTTCTTTACTGAATTCCTTTTTTTGGGAGAGGTCGCCTTTTTTCCGGACGAGGTTGATCTGCCTCCTGTTTT
>JAWOGE010000254.1:0-4128 GCA_046497165.1 bacterium
ATTTTTGTATCGAATTTTGCTCCGGCCACAACGGCGACAAACGGAGATTCAGGCTCATATATTCTGCTCAGATTTTCAATTTCTTTCTGCATGAGATAGCCTGCGTAGGCGGGAAGATGTTTTGCAACCTCAACGGTCGAGGCATGAGGCTGCCAGGAACCGAAAGCATCATTGACATAAATATCCGCAAGACCGGCGAGGGAGATGGCAAATCTTTCAAGATCGTCTCCTTTTGCCTCTTCACCGGCAAACCATCTGGTGTTGGGAAGGTAGAGCATATCTATCTCATCCTGCTGAAGTTTCTTGATATAATGATTTACAGAGGTCTCGAGACCTATGTATCCGCGTTTCTCATCTTTGTAAAAATCAGGAACTTTTATTTTTATATGAAGTTTTTTCTGAAGGTATTTAACTATGGGAATTACAGAAGTGTTTTGATCAATTTCTATGACACCTGTTTTTTTATCTCTGGGTCTTCCCACATGAGTCATGAGAATTATTTTTCCACCCTTTGCATTTATATAGTAAAGAGTTCCTATTGTTGCGTCAATTCTGTAAGGATCCCGTATCAAGCCTTTTTTAACAACATTGTGATCAACTCTCACAAGTACAACCTTGTTTCTGAGATCTGCATCCTGGATTTTTTTCATACTGAGTTTTTTCAAAACATTAACCTCCAAAAAATTTGTCTCATTAAAAATTATAGGAGAAAATGAAAATGGGTCAAGTAGTAACCGTATATTTATGACATTTCTTAATGGATGCGTTTTTTATTTTAAAAATAATTTGACAAAAACAATTCTATATTCTAACATAGTGTTCCGTTATTAATAAAAGGAGATCAGGATGAAGGGGTTAAGAAAAATGCAGATCATGGGAAATCTTACAAAAAATCCGGAACTTGAAGAGAAAGGAGTAAAAAAGACACCTGTTGTTAATTTTACTGTGGCTGTTAACTGTAATAAGGAGGAAACAATTTATGTCGACTGTGAAGCATGGTCGAGAATTGCTCAAATACTTGACGAATATCTTTATAAAGGAGATGCGGTTTTTCTTGAAGGTAAATTTCTGGAACCTTATGCATATATTTCCCGTAAAAATAATAAGCCCGGGGCAAAATTGAAAATGCGGGTTGAAGCGTTTCGGTTCATAGGCCGAAGTAATGGAAAGCATGAAAGTGAGAAGTAAACCTGAAAAATCACCGATTAACCTTCGGGTGAACCTCAGATTTTGTGTAACTTTTCTGAATCAGAATTCTTCCCCATATTTTCTAACTCAGAATCGAACGATTCAGGGTAAAGAAAAATTGTTTTCAGGAATAAGAAAGCAGTCTGGGTGTATGTTCGCGCATTTTTTTCAATGCTTTGTTCTCTATTTGACGAATTCGCTCCTTGGTTATGCCGTAAAATTTTCCAAGCTCCCGTAATGTAAGAGGTTTGTCTGTGAGATATCTTTTTTCAATTATATTTCTTTCCCTTTCGGTCAGGAAAGAAAGTGAATCTTTAACAGCCTTTTTTTGTTCTTTGGCATCTATATCATCTTCAAAATCGACTTTATCATCTTCAAGCTCTATGCGTTTGACCTCGCTGCCTGAATTGTCACTGTAAGTACTGCTTGTTGATATTTCAGAATGTCCTCTGAGTGTGCTTATAGCTTCGCGTATTTTTTCAGGACTTACATTAAGACGAGTTGCAACCTGTTGTATTATCTCTTCTGAAGATAATTTTCTTCCGGCTTTATATCGTTCAATGTCGTTTATTGTGGTCATAAGATTGAAAAAAAGTTTGCGTTCGTCTCTTGTTTTGCCAAAGCGTACAATGGAAAGATGTGATATTATAAATTCCTGAATTTTAGCTTTAATCCACCATGATGCGTAGGTTGCAAACCTGACACCTTTATTCCTGTCATATTTTTTAAGTGCGGTGAGAAGCCCCATATTTCCCTCCTGTATGAGGTCGGCTATATCCCGGAATTTTCTGTACCGATAAGCTGAGTTCACCACCAGCTTAAGATTGGATTTGACTATTTCCTTTGCAGCTTCAGAATCATTTTCTTCCTGATACTTTCTGAAAAGTTCATATTCCTCTTCTTCGGAAAGAGCCGGAATCTTGAGAGCACCGTGAATATATCTCTGAACAGTGTTTTGTGAAAGAACAGGGAGATTGTCTGAACTCATAATTTTGCCTCCGAAAAGCATTGTCTGCTTTGTTATTATAGGAGCTATTTTGTTTCCGTCAAGAATCCGAGGTTGATTCCGGTAATTGACTGATCAAGAAAAACAGGTAGACTCGTACGGTGAAAAAACTGTTTATCGAGGAATGAAAATCTAAAATATGTTGCCAATACCACTGACGGAACTCATAGCGTTTATCGGAGCATCGGTTTTGTTTACACTTATGCCGGGGCCGGACATCATTTTTGTAATTGTCCAGGGTATACACCGCGGGAAACGGGCTGGTATTTATACCGCTTTTGGACTGGCTTTCGGTAATTTTATGCACACAACTCTCGCTGCTCTCGGAGTTTCTGTCATATTCAGAACATCTCCCACAGCATTTAATGTTGTCACCATTCTCGGTGCCTGTTATCTTCTTTATCTTGCTTTTAAAACTGTTCAGAAGAGACACAAAAAAATGGAGATCGGGAAGTCCGGGGCAGGCGGCTCAGGTCTCAGAATGTTTTTCAGAGGTGTAATTATGAACATCCTCAATCCCAGAGTTGCTCTGTTTTTTCTTGCCTTTCTCCCGCAATTTACTGATCCTTCAAGGGGAACAGTGGGTGTTCAGATGATTCTGCTGGGAACTGTATTTGTTCTGCAGGTGGTGGTGATTTTCGGAATTGCAGGGGTTGTCTCAGGAATGCTCGGAAAATTTCTGACAGGAAAAACCGGAGGTCGTGTCACTACCGTATTGTCATGGTCTGTTGCACTGGTTTATGCGGGACTGGCTGTGCGACTTCTCATGGAATAAATCACATATTTTCACAGGATTTGATAAAACCTACAACTTTCATTGAGTTCTTAAAAATTTATGTTAATATCAACGGATTTATTTACCGGGAGGTCTTTTTGAAAATAAAAAAAGCTTTTTCTCTGTTTTTTTTGGCGGCATCTCTTTCAATTTCCGCCATTGTACTCATTTTGGCTGCTTTTGTGCTTCCATGTGACGGGTTTCATACAGTCTGCACATTAGGAATTGTTTTAACTATTATTGTTCTTGTCCTTATCTTTATTTTAATATCACTGACTTATTTTCTGAAGCCCATTTCATATCTGATAAGCTCTACCAAAGAAATTTCAAATGGTAATTTTGATTTTTCTCTTCCCACCGACCGAAAAGATGAAATAGGCGAACTTGCCAGAAATTTTTTTGATATGAAGGAAAAAGTCCGGAATACTCAAAAAGAACTTCTTAAACTCAATGTTGATTCTGTGGGGGAAAAAGTGGAGTATGAGGTTATTCATAACAGTATCACTGACGGTATAGTGGTTCTTGATGACAAATTAAGAATGCGTATTATGAACTCTGCGGCTGAAAAACTTTTGAAGATATCAAAAAAAGAAACTTTGGAAAAAGTTTTTTCAGATGTTGTAAAAACAAAGGATCCGGAAACAGGAAAAACCATTGAGAAGCTTATAAATGATTTCAATGATTCCGGCAGGGACAAATTTTTTCCGGAAGATATTCTTAAAATCTCTTCCGACAGTGATCTGCATGAAATAAAACTCAACATGTCGAAAATTTTTGTAAACGATAACTTTTTTGGACTCGGACTGGTTTTTCATGATATGACAAAAATAAGGCAGATGGAAAAAGAGCTTGTGAAGCGCCAGAAACTTGAATCGGTAAGTGTGCTGGCCGGAGGTGTGGCACATAACTTCAACAATGCTCTTATGGGGATACTGGGTAATCTTCAGCTTGCTCAGAAATATGCTGAAAAAGAGGGTGCTGAAAAACAGAACCATTATCTTTCCAAAGCTATAGTTGCCACAAAAGGAGCCGGGGAAATAACCGAACAGCTGCTTGTTTTTTCGAGAGGAGGAGAGCCTGTAAAAAAAACAATTCGTTTTGGTGATATGTTAAGAAAAACTGTTAGGTTTACAATGACTTCATCCCAAACAGATGCAAA
>JAWOGE010000291.1:0-11523 GCA_046497165.1 bacterium
AGCTTCCGGTAGCGGGGCAAAAGGATAAATTCTGACAAAATCAGGAGTGTATTTTTTAAGTGTTTCAATGCTTATCTCTATGTCTTTTAAAGTTTCTCCGGGAAAGCCTGTCATAAATTGATAACATACCGACAGCCCTTTTTCTTTTAAAATATGAAAAGCTTTTATGACAGAATTTGAGTCGTGACCGCGTTTCATTTCAGATAGAAGACGGTCTGAAAAACTCTGAACACCGAGCTCTACCGTGTGAAAATTGTGATTTTTAAGATATTCCGCTTTTTTATGAGATATGGCGTCCGGCCGTGTTGAGCATCGCAGACAGTCAACTTCAGTTCCATCAATAATTTTTTCTCCTGTCTTTATATATTCTTTCATGGTTTTTTCAGGTAACGCAGTAAAACTGCCTCCGTAAAATGAAAGTTCAATTTTTTTTCTTTTTATACTTTTCCATGAAAGATAACTGTGGACAATTTTTTTTATATCCTCTGTATGGATAACACGGGAGGAAGTTACTATGTTCTGATTGCAGAAAAGACATCTGTGGGGGCAGCCCATATGTGGTATAAACACCGGAATTATCATCGGCGGTCTGTTTTTTCGGGAAAAAATTTTAACCTTCAAGGGATTCCTGAGCTTTTCTAAAAAGTTTTATAAGTTTTTCAGCGGCTTTTTGCTCGGCTATCTTTTTACTTTTCCCTTCTCCCTCAGTTACAAATCCAAGAGCGGAACACTCCATTGTAAAGTGAAGATTGTGTTCGGGACCTTCCATTTTCAAACATGTGTACAAGGGAAGTTCAACCTCGTGATTCTGACAGATCTCCTGAAGTTGGGTTTTGTAATCCCGGTTTATGTTCATAAGCATATCTTCCACAGAATCATACCGGGAGATTACAGGCTGGAACAGTTCAGTGATGACATTATGAACAATTTCCCATCCTGATTCCAGAAAGATAACGGCCATCAATGATTCAAAAACATCCGAAAGTATGGAAAGTTTATGTCGTCCTCCGTGTATATCTTCTCCACGCCCCAGAACAAGCATTTTACCGAGATCAAGAGATATGGAAAGTCGTGAAAGAAATTGCTCGTCTACTAAATTTGACCGTATTTTGCTGAGAACTCCTTCGTCGGCATCAGGAAATTTTTTGAAAAGTATTGCAGAAACCGAGAATCCCAGAACCTGATCACCAAGAAATTCAAGGCGCTGGTAATTTCTTTTTTCAACTTGATCTGATGAAGGGTGAATGAAAGCTCTTTCGAGAAGTTCTCTGTCTTTGAATTCGAAGGATAGTTTTTTTTCAAGATCTTTTATTAATTTTTCATCTATCAGCATCTTCTGCCTCCGATTTCATACATCGCTATGGCGGCGGCCACTGATGCATTGAGAGAATTTATATTTCCGTGCTGATTTATTGCCACAGTGTAATCTGAGTTTTTCATTACAAAAGAACTTACCGATTTTGCTTCTCCTCCGATTACAAGAGCCAGTGGCGGTTTTGTCTCCGATGCGATATTTTCAATGGGGGTTTTGCCCGAAGCGTCCATAGAAACAATGGTAAATCCTGCTTTTTTTAATTTTTGAACATAGGTTGAAGATTTCATTTCCCTCGCTATGAAAAGATGTTCGGTGGCTCCCGCACTGACTTTGACCACCGAAGGATATATTCCCGGAACACCTTTGACAGGTAATAAAATTCTTTTGAAACCAAATATTTCAGCTGTTCTCAGCATGGCCCCGACATTATGAGGGTCTTCCACATTGTCAAGAAGCAGAACTCTTTTTGAAGCAAGCATCTCTTCAAAAGGGTGGTAAATATAGGTTCCTGTTTTAAGGATACATCCCTGATGCTCTTTTGTGGAGGCAAGTTGAAAAAGACGATCTTTGCCGACCCATTTCAGAGGTATGGCTTTTTCACACAGAAGCTTTATGAGTTTTTTTACACGAGGGGTGTTGATGTTTTCCTGAATGAAAGCCTGTTTTATGCTCCTTCGACCTGCCAGAATAACTTCAAAACATGGATTCAGTCCATAAATATATTCAACTTTTCTTTTACCCACTGTGAATTTCTCCGATTATTTTTTCATATGCGGCTGCAGGATCATCAGCGAGCCTCACAGGTCTTCCGATAACAAGACAGCTGGTTCCGTTTTTTACAGCCTGAAGAGGAGTGGCTGTGCGTTTCTGGTCGTTTTTCAGGCTGAACTCCGGACGAATGCCGGGGGTTACAATCTGAAAATCCGAGTTGGTGTTTTCGCGTATCAAAGAGATTTCAAGAGGGCTTGCGACAACTCCGTCCATCCCGGATTTTTCAGCGAGTTTTGCTAATTTTACAACCTGTTCGGAAGGTTTATTATGAACACCGATATCTTTCAGGTCGTTTTCATTCATACTTGTAAGAACGGTTACAGCAACAACAAGAGGAGGGTTGTCTGTAGAATCCAGTTGCTCTCTGGTTTTTCGCATCATTTCAAAACCGCCTGAAGCATGAACATTGAACATGTGAACTCCAAGAGAAGCTGCTGCAGAGGCAGCTCTTGCTACGGTGGCCGGAATATCGTGAAATTTCAGGTCCAGAAAAACTTTCTTTCCAGTGTCAACTACAGCTTTTACAATGTCAGGTCCTTCGGAGGTGAAAAGCTCTTTACCTATTTTGAATCCGGCATTGGTGTGTTTCAGTTTTTTCACCAGTTTAATGGCTTCAGATGCATTGCTTACATCCAGTGCAACAAAAACAGTTGTGTCTTTCATACATAATCCTTTTGTTTATGATTATATTACTGATATAATGTTTTCAAGAGAATAAATCTCACTGTATACTTTCTTCATTGTTTTCATGTCGGGGAAGGTTGTTTTTACTGTGACAGATAAGTAGTTGCCTTTCCTGCTTCTTTTTGATGACCATTTTCCGTATTTCAAATTGTTTTTATCAAAAATTCCTGAGATCGTTTTTTTAAGAATCTCATATTCAGATGAATCGGAAAAAATTTTTAGAGCCAGTGTTTCAGGAAAAGAAAACCCGGGTTTGTCTGTTCTGACATTCATGGTTACATACTCGCGAGAATACCCAGTGCGACGGAGTTCAATTTTGTTCTGGAATCATCAGCCCGGCTTGTTATAAGTACGGGTACCGAGGCTCCTTTTATGACATGACCGTTCTGGGCATTTCCGTAGTAGTTAACCAGTTTGCCGAGAACATTTCCTGTTTCAATGTTGGGCATTACAAGAATATCTGCGGAGCCGGCCATAACAGAATTGATACCTTTTATTTCCGCTGCTTTTTTAGAGATAACATTATCAATGGCAAAAGGTCCGTCAAGATGGGCGTTTATTTTTATTTCTCCGTTTTCATGGCGTTTTTTTATTTCTGCAGCGTCCACTGTTGAGGGAATTTTATCTGTAACTTTTTCAACAGCCGAAATATATGCCACTTTGGGTTTTTCAAAGCCCAGAGAGTGAAAAACATCCACGGCACTTTCTGTAATTGCTATTTTTGTTTCAAGATCAGGAGCTGGAATAAGTCCTCCATCGGTCAAACCGATCAATCTTTTGTCCCCCTCTTTTCTCATGGGATCTTCGTAAATAAAGACATCACTGAGTACAGGTGAAGATTTGAGTCCGTTTTCACGGCGTAGAACAGCTTTCATCAGAGTTGCTGTGGGAACGCTTCCCTTGAGTATTATATCTATCTCACCTTTTTTTACATAATCAACGGCCGTATGAGCACTTTTTTCATCGGTTTCACAGTCAACAATTTCCAGATTTTCAGATTTTTCTCCTGCAAAAGAGTTTATTTCCTGCTGATTTCCGAAAAGAACAGGTCTCCCCAATCCGGCTTCCACTATATCGAGAGCAGCCTCAACAGCTACTTTTTTTGAAGCTCCTACAACGGCTATCCGTTTTAAAGCATCAGACTTTCTGAGTTTTTCAAACATTTCATCAAAACATCTGATCATCTTTTTCTCCTCCGTTATTATTTTTAGAATACAAAACCGAAAAATGTGTGTAGAGTATGAAGCATATCAGGTTCAACCAGATCTCCGGCACTGTTTACGGCACTGAGACCGTTGAAAGGTATTGACATCTGATATGTTATCCCGGCTCTCAGGCCGTTTGAATGGTTATAAAATACACCCGTAAAAGGTTCAATTCCTATGATGTTCCCCTGATTATCTATTGTATCGTCACGCCGCAGAGCAGTGGAGAAAGTTAATCCACCGAAAGCTTTCATTGTATCAAGAAAAAAGTATTCGACATGGGAGCTGAGGTAATATCCTCCGGTGAATCTTCCAAGGACCTCTTTCCATAAGCTTGAGTTTATGTTGTAGTGGCGGTTGAACATGAAGTTTTTTATGTCGTAATTGCCGTTTCCTATGGAATTTCCGGGAAGATTCCAGGCATCGCTGTGTATGTTGGAGTTGTTGCCGTTGTCCGGTGAAGCAAGGCCTGTGAGAAGAGATATGTGAAGAGTTTCGGGAATGGCTCTGTATTCACCTTCAAATGCTGTACCTACAGCTTCTATGTTTACATTGTGAGTTGTGTCCTGTTGAGAGTTGTAGTATTTTCCCGTAGAGCCGGTTATAAAGGCAATTTCGGCTTTCAGAGTCAATTTTTTGTAATGCATTTTCGTCCAACCGTCGAGTTTCCAGACTCCGGCACTTTGTGAAACTGAAGAAAAATCACGGGGATCGTCTTCGTCAAGAGGCATCGTTTCGTTTATGGGGATGTCCGTCATGTCACCGTCTTCGTTTTCTGTATAAATTGTTGACATGTTTTTTTTCCATGAATACATAACCATGGCACCGGCTTCCCAGACAAATTTTCCGCTGTTTAATTTCTGTTGAAATAACGATTCATCGTCTTCGGTTTTCATAATCATCAAAGAGAGTTGCCATGCATCGTCCTTCTGAGATGGATCTATTACATAGTCACGGTAACGCTGACTTATACCTTCCGCTGGAAAGTCAAAAGCCGGAATTGCTTTCAGTATCCAGAAAGGAACAGTGAATTGAACACGGTCTATGTAATCTCCCGAGCTTCGGGAAGTAACTTTGTTGCCGTCGTTGTAAAGCATTCCCAGTCCCCAGTGAAAAGGCATTCTGCCGGCTTTAAGTTCTCCGAAAGGTGTTCTTACGCTTCCCCAGAGCCCTTCAAATTGAAGGGCGGAATTCTGAGCCATCTGAGTATCTCTTAGAATGCCGTTTGCTCGTGATTCTTCGTAAAAATTATCACTGCCGAGGACTTTATTACCGAAAATAGAAAATTTAGTATGAATTTCCATTGTTTCTCCGACATTTATCACAGGCTGAAGGTGAAGTTTAATACGAGCCCATGAAAGAAGTTTTTCCTTTTCAACATCGGAAAGAGAAACCTCTCCTGTTTCATCATCGGTTTCTTTTGACTTCAGAAGTGTTGATTCAAGAAGCGGATTGTTTCCGTTCATTATAAGATTGTGGGTCATCTTATGATTGAGCGAAAAATATCCGTAAAGTTCAAAAAATTTAGGAATCTCATTGTCATCTATCTTAATACTTTCCGCAGAAAGAAAAGTTAGTGCAAAAATAATGCTAAGTATTGTTAGAGCTTTGTACATTTGACCTCCGAATTTCAAATCAATTTTGTTCCATTGAAAACATCTCTATATTTTCATCTTCCAGCAACGCTTCTGTTTCATCCATGTTCCAGGTTTTTATAACAACAAGAGCCCTCTCACGGCCACTGGACAAAGTATATATATAGTCCATATTTATGTAATTATCGCTCAGCAATTTCGCTATGTTAAGCAGAGCTCCCGGTTTGTCTTCAAGAACCGCTATGATAACATCCACAATATTATATGAAACAGCAAGCTCTCGGAGAGTCGATTTTGCTCCGGCAAGATCATTTACAACAAGCCTGAGTTCTCCGAAATTAGCGGTCTCGTTTATTGTGAGTCCCAGTATGTTTATGTTGTTGTTACTGAACTCCTCAAGAATTGTGCTGAGAATTCCCGGTTTATTTGTGAGCAGAACCGATATCTGTTTAACTCTCATTATACTACCTCCGAAATATCATTACAGAAAGCTACGCAACGATAGCATTGATTTTTAATGCAGTCAAAATTTTTGACAATTTATCTGTAATCCGTTGTTATTATCCATATTCCAAACATGAGTTGTACAGAGAGCAAAGAAGCATTTGTTTCAGGAATATGAGAAGTTTCTGAGTTGGTGTCATAAGAAAATATTCAACAATTTATGAGTCTCCGGGACTTTTTTTGTTACGCATTTTCCGACATCTGTTTATAAGATTGTTGGTGGAACTGTCGTGTGATAAGATCTCTTTTTTTGAATTAAGTTCCGGAAGGATCTCTTTTGCCAGTTGTTTTCCGAGTTCCACGCCCCACTGGTCAAAACTGAATATGTTCCATATTACTCCCTGGACAAATATCTTGTGTTCATACATGGCTATGAGAGATCCGAGTGTTTCAGGATCGAGGGTTTTGAAAAGGAAGGAATTGGTCGGGTTGTTTCCTTTAAAAACTTTGAAAGGAAGAAGTCTTTTTAATTTATCGGGATGGAAATTTTCTTTTTTAAGCTCATCGGCTGCTTCTTTTTCTGTTTTTCCCTTCATGAGAGCTTCTGTCTGAGCTAAAAAATTTGCAAGCAGCTGTTTGTGATGTTTCTCAATTTCATCAGGGGCGGTTGCTGCCGCAAGAAAATCGCAGGGGATCGTCCGGGTTCCCTGATGTATCAGTTGAAAAAAGGCGTGCTGACTGTTTGTGCCGGGCTCTCCCCATATTACCGGACCTGTATTGCAGGCAACAGGATTTCCGCTGCGGTCTACAGATTTTCCGTTGCTTTCCATGTCTCCCTGTTGAAAATAGGCGGAGAATCTGTGCATGTCCTGGCTGTATGGAATTATGGCATGTGTTTCTGCATCCATGAAATTTGTATACCATATTCCCAGCAGAGCCATAATTACAGGAATATTTTTTTCAAAGGGCTGTGTCTGGAAATGTTCATCCATTTTTTTTGCACCGCTGAGAAGTTTTTCATAATTGTCGAAACCTGTCGTGCATGCTATGGAGAGACCTATGGCAGACCACAGACTGTATCTTCCGCCAACCCAATCCCGAAAAGTAAAAACATTTTCTTCATGGATGCCGAAAGCCGCAGCCTTTTTTTTATTGGCGGATATGGCCACAAAATGAGAACAGACATCGGATTTGTTCCCTCCATTTTCAAAAAACCATGTTCGGGCTGTTTCGGCGTTGGTCATTGTTTCGGTTGTTTTAAAAGATTTGGAGGCTATCATAAACAGTGTGGTTTCAGGGTTGCATTTTTCCAGAACCGATGAGATATGAGCACCATCCACATTGCTTACAAAATAGGAGAAAACTTTTTTATTTCTGTATGGACGAAGAGCTTCTGTCACCATAAGAGGTCCGAGATCACTTCCTCCTATGCCGATATTCACGACAGTGTCAAGAGTTTTACCTGTAAAACCTTTCATTTCACCGTTTATGAAGTGCTCTGAAAAAGAACGCATCTTTTGTTTTGTTTCCATGACATAAGGCATCACATTCTGACCATCCACAATGAATTTGTCTTCAGGCTTTCCTCGGAGAGCTGTGTGAAGTACGGCACGGTTTTCAGTTTCGTTTATTTTTTTACCTGAAAACATTTTTTCAACGGCGTCTTTAAGCTTTGTTTCCCGGGCAAGTTTCATGAGAAGAGAGAAGGTTTCCTCGTTTATTATGTTTTTTGAATAATCAAAAAGCATATCTCCGAAATTTATCGAAAAACGCTCTGCTCTTCTGCTGTCAGATTCGAAAAGTTTTTTCATGTGCTGTTTTTTCATTTGTTCAGCATGGCAGGCAAGTTGTTTCCATGCCTTGGTTTTTACGGGATTTAAAGATGAAAGCATTGGAGCCTCCCGAATAAATTATAAAACGAAATTGAATTTTCCTGAATTTATTATATCGAGACAGATATCAACAGCTGTGGAGTCAAGCTTTTCAGCACGCATTGAAGAGAGCATTTTATTGACATTTTTCAATTTGAAGGCAGGTCTGTACGGACGGTGAGACATAAGGGCTTCTGCTATGTCGGCCACAGTCAATATTTTTGATTCATCAAGAATCTCCTTTTCTGTAAGACCTTCGGGGTATCCTGTTCCGTCAAGATATTCATGATGCTGCAATACTATTTTCGCAACCGGCGAATCAAAGGATATGTTTTTCAGTATACCATAGCCTATTTCAGGATGTGTTCTGACAAGGTCCATCTCCTGTGTTTTGAGAGATCCTGGCCTTGAAAGTATTTCCGCAGGTATGTATATTTTCCCTATGTCATGAAGAAGAGCAGCGGTTTTAAGTGTGCTTATTCTATCTTCATTCCAGTTGAGTTCATTTGCCATGAGAACGGAAAGTTCCGCTACACGGGTCTGATGTCCTGCTGTGTAGGGGTCTCTTATATGTATCGCTTTTGAAAGTGTTTCCAGAAACTCCTCAAGAGTTGTCTTGACTTTTTCGTAGCTTTTTCGCAACATGCTTTCAAAGTGTTTCTGCTCGGTAATGTCCTCTATCGTCCCTTCATAATAGATCATGTTTCCGTCTTCGTCCAAAACTTTCCTGGCATACTCTTTTATGTATACCTTCTTCCCTTCGGAATTAACCCATACTGATTCGAAAGCCTTTACAGAGCCGGTTTTATCTATCTCTTTCATGAAACGCTGACGCTCTTTATCGGAAGGTAGTCCCTTGTCATATATATTTACATTCATCAGCTCTTCAGAAGAGGAATATCCAAGAATTGAAGCAAGTGCTTTATTTGCGTATATAACATCACCTTCCAGAGTGGTTCTGTACATTCCGATGGGTGAATCATCCATAAGAGAACGGACTCTTTTTTTTTGTTGTTTCACTTCCTGAAGCATATTAACAAGTTCTTTTTTAGTATATTTCGAAAGGTTTTTGTCTTTCACATGGCCCTCCGGGAAATTTTTAAAGCCGAAATCATTGTATCACTTTTTTTACAGAAGTCCAGCTTCATTCAGCTTAAAAATCCCTTTTACTTGCCTTTCAGAGTGTTTTAAGATATCATGTATCATGTATATCAACGGAGTGAATACATGGCGGGAAATTACAACCTTCTTGAGCTTCTTACTCAGGGTGACAGAGAAAACAATCGTGAAACACTTGAGTTTTTCCTTCAATACGGCAGGAAACGGGTCTTTAACAAAAACGACTTGATTATTCTTGAAGGAGATGTTCCGGATGCTATTTATCTTATACTTGACGGTCTGGTGGAAATAGTAAAAAAAGACAACAGGGGGAAAGAGGTGATTATCGCAGAAACAGGACAGGGAAATGTTGTGGGAGAGTTAGGGGTCTTTCTTAATAACCGCAGAACTGCTTCTGTTCGTGCAAAAACCCGTGTTGTATCCTATCGTTTTACGAATATGTCTTTTATTACCCCTCTTACAAAAATGCCCGATCTTTTACTTCGTCTACTGCAATCCTTTGCCTGCAGAATAGACACTCTTAACAAGCGTCTTGTAAAAACCATGGATGCTTCAGCCATTCTTACTGTGGGGACTTATATTCTGGCAGGCTGGTCCGAAAAAAGAAAAGAAGAAGCAGTTATAAAACTCGATGTAAAAAAAATAACAAAAGAGACAAGTCTCAGTGAAAAAAGAATATTTTCTGCCATAGATGCCTGTGCTGAATTTAAAAGTATCAGAAACATTAAAATTGACAGCAGTGAACGAAAAATTAGTTTTACAATAAATTATACAAAATTCATGAATCTTCTGAAAGATGTGTGCTGTTAGCCTGTATAATTGACAAAAGTCCATAATGTGAAAGCTGTGATATTTGTAATGCCGTGAAAAAGTATGGCGTAAAGCACAGAACCGTTACTTTTTTCTGTGATAAGTCCGAAAAGAAGTGAAGGGAAAAAAGTTGTGATTCTGGATATATCCATAAATGCAAAGGCGTGCATGAGGGCAAAAAGAATTGAAGTTATTAGATTTTTTTGTGTAACAAAAGGAAAGGTTTTCTTTTTACGGAGTTTTAAAACATCTTCCTGGACGAAACCTCTAAAAAAGACCTCTTCGGGCAGGGCTGTTACGGGAATTATGACAACTCCTTTCAATGCAGCTGAAAGAAGCTCTTCCGTTTGAGGTGTTACAAATGAATATCCTGCAAACATCGTATGATATAAAAGAAAAACAGGAGGATAAAATAAAATTACAATGAAGGATATTATGATAAAAAGAGAAAATCCTTTTCTGTGAGGTTCCAGACATTGGAAATAGTTCAGATTCCCTTTTATAAAAAAAGGAGCTGTAAGAAGCATGAGAGGAACCAGGGCAAAGCGTATTTCGAATTTGTTGAGGTTTAAAATTAAAGTCACCGAAGAGATGAGCAGAAAAACGATTATGGTTTTCAGTGTTTTTTTTCTGTTAATTTGCAATTCGTGAACCTTGTAATATAATTACCTTGTCCATGAGGATATTATGTCTGCAGGACAGACAAGTAAAGAAAAAAGTGGAGGTGAATATGAGTCAGGTTCAGGATTTTATAAAATGGTTCAGGGAACCGGAGCATTTCAGGACTCTGGATTCTCCGGATATTTCTGTGAGCAGTGATTCGGAAATATGCGGCGGCAGTTTTGTAATCCAGATGAATATTGAAGACGGTGTAATATCGGATATGGGGTTTTCCGGATCAAAATGCGGTTCGGTTCTCATACTGGGAGCTCTACTGGTTGAAAAACTTTTGGGTAAAGACACGAATGAGATGAAAAATCTTAAAAGAGAGGATCTTATTGAAGAGATGGGTCCTTATGTAGATGCCAAACTTGAGTGTACCGATATGGCAATGCTTACGCTGGGTAAAGCTATTGAAGAAATTGAGAATTCCGCCAGCCGGAAAACTGAATAAATTAATTTTACATACTTTCGGTTGCAAGACTAATCAATTTGATACAGCTCAGATTGTGGCCTCTCTTGCAAATATAGAAATTGTTTCTCCTGATAATAAAAAAGCCGATGCCTGTATTCTTAATGGCTGTACAGTAACCCATTCCGCCGATGCTACAATGAGAAAGTACATAAGAAAATATGCTCAGCACATGCCGGTTTTTGTTACAGGTTGTTACGCCCGAACCACGGATCCGCATCTTGAAAATATGAAAAACTTGTTTTTTTTTAAAACTGTTTCTGAACTTGTTGAATATTTAGGCTCTGAATTTTCAGAAACTGTCAAGCCTTGTCGTTCAAGGCCTTTGCTTAAAATAGAAGAGGGTTGTGATCAGTTTTGCAGTTACTGTATAATTCCTTTTGTAAGAGGTGATAGCATAAAAAGTGTCCCTCTCCATATACTTGAAAAACAATTGATGAGCATGAGAGATGCGGGATATCGTGAAGTTGTAATAACAGGAATACATATAGGAAAATATGGAGCAGGTGTAAAAAATGGACCGGGACTTGAAGATGTTGTGGAACTGGCGTTTTCCATAATGAAGCGTGTTCGTCTC
>JAWOGE010000031.1:0-5561 GCA_046497165.1 bacterium
TATCTTTGCAATTGCCGACAGGTCCGGGACCACCTGCATGTCGGAGATATGTAATTCTCTCAAAGGTGTCTGTTCTATGCCGGTGTAATCTTCTATCGGGTTGTTGTTAAGTCTGATGTAATGAAGATCTTTCAGATTTTCAATGCCGGTCAATTTTTTTACATTATACCCGCCACAGTAAATTCTGCTTACATTATCAATATTAAAAGTATCTCCAACCTCATCCAATCTTCTCTGAACACATTTTCTCAATCCGGGATCATCAAACGGCAGTTCCTCGCCCCCGCAGCCGGCAAGTATCAGTGCTGTCAGCAGAATCAATAGTTTTTTCATAATTCACCCTGTTATTCTATATGTCCCATTATATCCTCGATATATATTTTACGGTATTCTTCAGGAACTTCAAATATTGTCGTACTCCAATCCACAACTCCGCCTCCGGTGTCCTCAAACAGGGTGACTCTGCCCGTGTCGGCAACGGGTATACCGAGAATCTTCGCGTTGGCGTCAACATAAAGCTGCGCGTCGTGAAGAAGTTTTATATTGGCGTCAAGTCCCGCGTTGAGGTACAGATAGGGGAAGGTGGGGGCTCTTCTGTCCTTTTCTGCATAGTATCCCTCAAAACACTCGTTGAGAAAGAACGGATCGTAATCTGCCGCGGGATCTATCTCCCTGCATGGTATCTTCTTTCCTGTCTCAGTCTTATGCTCATCCTCTTTTCTCCTCCACCTGTTTTTACGGTTAAGCATCTTTGAACCCTTACCATAAAAAATCAGTCAGTGCAAAAAAATTTTTTAATTTATGAAAAAGAGTTCTTATTCAGAAGAGTTACACAAAACCTGAAGTTCACCCGAAGGTTAATCAGCGATTTTTTCAGGTTCTACTTATTTTTGTTGTCAAGAACAGGGGAGAATTATACTCCTTCCCCGTTTTGATTTGATGCTGAATTGTCTTTTTTTCGTGGTGATATTTGAACTGCCGAAATTGGTATAAAAACATATTTTGATTATTTGATCTGTTTTTGCTATACTTCAAGTGATTTATAATTGTAGGAGGGGTGTAATCAAAAACATTATAATTGGTATAGCCACTGTCATATTGCTCTTCAATGCTGTCTATTTTGTTGCCGGTCTGGGATCAGAATCAAAAATATGCAAGGATGTCTACCGGGTTGAGAATATTGATAAATCAGATTTGACATGCGAATATATTTGTGATTTTGCGAAACAGATTGGGAAAAATATTCACAGGGCTGCACTGGCACAGAAAATGTTTATTTGCTACGAGGAAATTCAAGAACAACCTTGTGAATGCAGTGAATAGTTAAGAAGCATCTTTTTCCCTTTGCTTCATCGCATAGACATCTTCTTTCAATGCGTAGTCTGTGTGTTATGAATTACCGGAGTTGTAAAAAAGAGTTGACTTTTAATCCCTACAATGATAATAGGATATGAGGCGTTTTTTCAAAAGGAGGAGCTGAAATGAAAATAACTTATCTTGATCACAATGCTACAACCCCAGTCAGATCCGAAGTCAGAGATGCTGTTATCCCTTTTCTGGGAGAAGATTTCGCCAACCCTTCAAGTCTTCACAGTTCCGGCCGTTCGGTTAGGAAAGCTGTTGAAAAAGCCAGAGAATATATAGCGGAACTGATAAAGTCTGAACCTGATGAAATTGTTTTCAACTCTTCGGCTACAGAGGGAAATAATACCGTTTTACGTGGTTTTACGCATCCTGAAAATAAAAATCGTACACATATAATAACAACAGCTGTGGAGCATCCTTGCGTACTCAACACATCAAAATATCTCAGAAAGAAAGGTGTGGGGGTTTCTTTTCTAAGAGTTGATAAAAAAGGGCGCATAGATCTTGAAGAGTTGGAGAAACTGATTACGCCCGAAACAGGTCTTATTTCTGTTATGATGGCGAACAATGAAACGGGAAATATATATCCTGTCCGTGAAATAGGTCGTATTGCGAAAAAACACGGAGTTCTTTTCCACACTGATGCTGTTCAGGCCGCAGGTAAAATATCTCTGGATGTAAATGAACTCAAAGCCGATTTCCTTTCTCTTTCCGGGCACAAGTTTTATGGTGTAAAAGGAAGCGGTGCTCTTTACATCAGAAAAGGTCTGAAATTGGATTCTCTTCTTACCGGAGGACATCAGGAAAAAGGACGCCGGAGCGGAACTGAAAATGTGCCGGGTATAATCGGTATGGGAGAGGCTGCGCGTCTTGCGGCCGGTGAAATATCTGAAGACAGAGAGCGCATAGGAAAACTCAGAGATTATTTTGAAGGTCGTATTCTTGATGAAATTCCGCATGTTACAGTGCTCGGTGATAGAAAAAACAGACTTTGGAACACTTCAAACATGAATTTCTCTTTCATAGAGGGTGAAGCGATGCTTCTTCATCTTGACCATGCCGGTATAGCTGTTTCAACCGGTTCAGCTTGTTCCAGCGGCAATTTAAAGCCAAGTCATGTGGTTACAGCCATGAATATTGATCCCGAGGAAAGCCATTCAAGTTTGAGATTTTCTATGGGTAAGAAAACCACCGAAGAAGAGATTGAATACACCATTGAGAAATTGAAAAAAATAATTCCGAACTTGCGGTCTATGTCGCCGCTTTACAGAAAAAAATAAAGGAGTTGTTATGGATTACAGTGAAAAAGTTATGGATCACTTCATGAATCCCCGCAATGTGGGGGAGATGGAGAACCCTTCCGCTTATGCCGAAGTTGGCAATCCTGCTTGCGGAGATATTATAAAGATGTATCTCAGCATAAAGGATGATCGTATAGATGATATTAAATTTCAGACTTTCGGTTGTGCTGCGGCAATAGCAACCAGTTCCCGAACCACTGAGCTCGTCAAAGGGAAAAAACTTGATGAAGCTCTTGAACTTACACGGGACGATGTTGCTGATGAACTCGGAGGACTTCCTGATGTGAAAATGCATTGCTCCAATCTCGCAGCTGATGCTCTTCACAAGGCGATAAAAAATTACCGTGAAAAAAACAAAGGAAATTAAAAATGCTGCAGCTTTCAACAAAGATTCGTTATGCGGTCCGTGCTCTTATTGAGATTGCAAAACAGGAGAGCGATGATCCTGTTATGATATCTTTCATAGCGGAAAAACAGGATATTTCTGTTAAATATCTTGAAAATATAATGTCCCTTCTCAAAACAGCCGGTATTGTGAGGAGTGTGCGTGGAAAAAACGGAGGATATCTGCTTTTGGGGGATGTTGACGAAATATCTGTTTACGATGTAATAAAAGCTGTTGAAGGTCCCGTATCCATAGCTCCCTGTTCCGATTCTCCGAAACTTTGCAGACGATCTTCCCATTGTGTTGCAACTGATCTCTGGCAGGAGATAACGAAATATATTAAAGGTAGAACAAAAGAAGTGAGCATCGGTGAACTGATAAAGAGGGAGCAGAGACATGGGAGTTCTTGATAAACTTCTTGAAAAAGAAGAGTTTTATCAGAGTGATATATCTGAACTTCTATCTCTGAGTTCAAAAACCGATGTAGAAAAACTTTTTAAAAAAGCCTATGAGGTCAAAACCGCTTTTGTAGGCCGGACTGTATATTTCCGCGGAATAATAGAGATGAGCAATATATGTTTTAAAAATTGCAGGTATTGCGGAATAAGAAAAGACAACAGAAATATCGATCGTTATATGATGAATGAAAAGGAGATTCTTGATGCTGCAAGATGGTGTTATGAATCGGGATATGGTTCTGTTGTCATTCAGAGCGGTGAAAGAGATGATTCTGAATTTGCGAATTTTGTGACAAAAATTGTCAGGAATATTAAAGAGTTAAGTGGCGGTAAGCTTGGGATCACTCTTTCTCTCGGTGAGCAGGATAAGGAAACATACAGAAGATGGTTTGAAGCCGGTGCTCACAGATATCTTCTGAGAATAGAAACTTCCAACAAAGAACTTTATAAAAAACTTCATCCTGAAAGTCACTGTTTTTCAGATAGATATCGGTGTCTTGGTATGCTCCGTGAAGAAGGTTATCAGGTTGGAACGGGAGTTATGATCGGACTTCCGGGCCAGACAGCTGAAGATTTGGCTTCGGATGTAATGTTTTTTCGTGACAATGATATTGATATGATAGGCATGGGGCCTTACATACCTCACCCTGACACTCCCATGGGGGTTTCCATACCTGATTTTTCACAAAAAAAGGAACAGCAGCTTCGCGGTGCACTTAAAATGATTGCAGTGACCCGAATAGTTCTTAGAGATATAAATATTGCCGCTGCAACGGCTCTGCAGGCTCTGGATCCTGTAGGCAGGGAGATGGGGCTTGAAGCCGGAGCAAATATCGTTATGCCCAATGTTACCGATACAAAGTACAGAAAAAATTATAAACTCTATGAAGACAAACCCTGTACAGATGAAAATTCGAAAATGTGCAGAAGTTGTCTGAGTACAAGGATAAAAAGTATCGGAGAAACCATAGGTTTCAATAAATGGGGAGACAGTCCTCATTTTAAAAAGAAATTACATTGACAACCATCTTTTAAAATCAAGCCGGGTGTTTTTGCATCAAAAAAAGACTTTTTTTCTCGATGCAAAAATCTTGTTTTCGAAGATAAAACACTTGTCTTTTTAATGTATTGACAGTTTTTATTAGCTAAATTCAATGAATATGAAACTTTGCAGATGAAAACAGTTTGAAAATTTTCTTGACATATCTTTTCTTATAATGAAAAATTAACCATCCTTTGAGGTGAAATGTCTCAAAAAAGAGGCAAAAATCACCGCAGAGTTTGAGGTGGATATTTGAATCTTTATTTAAAAGGAGATGTACAATGAGTTACATTAATGACATTATTGAAAAAACCAGAGAAAAGAATCAGGCACAACCTGAATTTATCCAAGCAGTTGAAGAGGTTTTGGAATCTCTGGAACCCACTGTGGAAAAACACCCTGAATTTGTTGAAGCTAATATTTATGAGCGTATTGTTGAACCTGACAGACAGCTTATGTTCAGAGTGCCGTGGGCAGATGACGAAGGTCGCACCCATGTCAACAGAGGGTTCAGAATAGAGTTCAACAACGCCATAGGTCCTTATAAGGGCGGGTTGCGTTTTCATCCTTCAGTGAATATTGGAATTATTAAATTTCTCGGTTTTGAACAGATATTCAAAAACTCTTTGACAACTCTTCCGATGGGTGGAGGAAAAGGTGGTTCCGATTTCGATCCCAAGGGAAAAAGTGACCATGAAGTAATGCGTTTCTGTTATGCTTTTATGAGAGAGCTTTTTCGTCATCTCGGACCGGATACTGATGTGCCGGCCGGTGATATAGGTGTCGGAGCCCGTGAAATAGGGTATCTTTTTGGTCTTTATAAAAAGATAAAAAATGAACACACAGGAGTTCTCACCGGTAAAGGACTTGAATATGGTGGAAGTCTCATAAGACCCGAGGCAACAGGGTATGGAACAGTTTATTTTGCAGCTGAAATGATGAACACTGTCGGGGACTCTTTTGAAGGTAAAAAAGTTATTGTTTCCGGTGCGGGAAATGTAGCTCAGTTT
>JAWOGE010000327.1:0-15557 GCA_046497165.1 bacterium
TGATAACTAAACTAGAATCGTTCGATTCTGAGTTAGAAAACATGGGAAAGAATTCTGATTCAGAAGAGTTACACAAAATGTGAGGTTCACCCGAAGGTTAATCGGCGATTTTTGTAACTTCTTACGAACAGAAAGCTTTTTCATTTTTCAATGAGAGAGTCGGACGGTTCAGGTTAAACCCGAATCGTTCAATTCTATCATTGAAAAACGAAAACAGATATGCTATAATCTCTCGCTTATTCATTTGTCAGGAAGGTTTTATGAATAAAAAAATAAATTTTCAGGAACTTATTCTCAAACTAGAAAATTTCTGGACTGAAAAAGGGTGTGCCCTTATGCAGCCGCATGACATAGAGATGGGTGCGGGAACTTTTCATCCAGCCACTTTTTTCTACTCTCTCAGTCCGAAAAATATCAACACCGTCTATGTTCAGCCTTCAAGACGACCCACAGATGGAAGATACGGAGAAAACCCCAACAGAATGCAGCGATTTTATCAGATGCAGGTTCTAATTAAACCGAGCCCGGAGGATTCTCAAAATCTTTACATAGACAGCCTCAGAGCAATCGGTATAAATCCCCACAGGCATGACATCCGTTTTGTTGAAGATGATTGGGAAAGTCCCACCCTCGGAGCCTGGGGCCTGGGATGGGAAGTGTGGCTTGACGGTATGGAAATAAGTCAGTTCACATATTTTCAGCAAATGGGAGGAATTGAACTGCATCCTGTTCCCCTTGAACTCACTTATGGTCTGGAAAGAATCGCCATGTATCTTCAGGGCGTGGAAAATGTTTATGATCTCAAATGGAATGAAACCGTAACCTACGGAGATATTCACAAAAAAGATGAGTCAGAGTTCTCTCACTATAATTTTACACACGCTCCTGTAAAAATACTTTCAGAACAGTTCGACCAGTGTGAACAAATTTGCAGAGAACTCACTGAAAAAAAACTTCCCCGACCCGCTTATGAATACTGTATAAAATCCAGCCATATTTTTAATGTTCTTGATGCAAGAAAAGCCATCTCGGTAACAGAGCGTCAAAGATATATCGCAAAAATAAGAAAGCTTTCCATAAATGTGGCAAAAGCTTATGTTGAATCATTCGACAACACAGGAGAATAAAAATGTCTGATTTTCTTATTGAAATCCGTTACGAAGAGTTGCCGCCTTCATACATAAAGATTTTTTCGTCCCACATGATGACACAACTGGAAAAAAAGATTTCGGATGAAAATGTGAAAAGAGGTCAAATCAAACTTATGCATACCTGTTCAAGACTTGCTTTAAAAGGTAGTGGATTTCCAGAAAAACAACCCGATACTGAAAAAACTATTTTCGGACCTCCTGAACATATTGCAACTGATGAAAAAGGCAATTTGACAAAAGCAGGAGAATCTTTCTGCAGACAAAACGGTCTGAACTCATCGGAATGCTCTTTCGTTGAAAAAGGGAAAAAAGGCCGGGTTATCTCCGGAGTAAAAAAAACAGAGGGGAAACATTTGGAAGATATTTTATTTGAATTTTTGCAGGAATCTCTTTTATCAGTGCCTTTTCCACGAACAATGAGATGGTCCGACCACGAGATGTTTTTTGCAAGACCTCTGAAAAACATTCTCCTTTTTGTCAATGATAAGCCTGTTATGAAAAAAATTCAACATATCACTTTTTCAGAACTGTCCCGAGGACACCGTTTTCTCTCTCCTGAAGCGTTCAGACCTGTAACAGACGAATATGAAGACGAACTTGAAAAAAGAAAAGTCATTGTGAATCACAAACAGAGAAAAGAGTTTATACGCAACAAAATAATGGACATTTCCAACAATCTGGGAGCTTCAGGATGTATTGACGAAGAGCTTCTCGAAGATGTCACATCTATGACAGAGTATCCCCATGTTATAAAAGGCTCAATCCCTGAAAGCTACATGACACTTCCCCCCGAACTGGTTACAAAGGTTCTGAAAAAAGATCAGCGTTATTTCTCTCTGCTGAATTCAGATCAAAAAACATTGAAGCCGAACTTTATAAGTATTTTGAACACCGTTCCTGAAGATGAAAATCTTGTTGTAAAAGGCAACGAAAAAGTTGTGAATGCAAGACTTTCCGATGCTGAATTCTACTACCGGGATGATCTTGATTCCGATTTTAAAAAATACACAGAAAAACTCAGGGAAGTGACTTATCATAAAAAACTCGGTTCATACTTTCAAAAAACAGTGAGAATCCGTTCACTGGCAAAATATATTGCCGAAAAATATTTCAATCTTACAAAAGAGGAAAAATCTGAACTTGAAAACGCCGCCATGCTTCTTAAAAACGACCTCCTTACCGGAGTGGTATCGGAATTTCCCGACCTGCAGGGTATAATGGGAAGGTATTACGCTCTTAATTCAGGGATACCGGAAACCACGGCCATTGCCATCGAAGATCATTATTGTCCCGCTTTCAAAGACGATAAATTGCCGCGTAACAAAACAGGAGTCATTTTATCCATTGCCGAAAAAACCGACACAATAGTCGGAGGGTTTATGGCTGGAATGAAACCCACCGGTTCCAAAGACAAATTCGCCATAAGAAGAAACGCTCTGGGAATGCTGGAAACGGCCCGCACCATATCCGGACTCAACATCATTGAAATAATCAAAAAAGCATCTGAACTTATAAAAAAAGATAATGGATCGCTGAAAAACATGGATGAAGAGATTACCTCTTTTATGAAGAAACGGTATTTCGGTTTGTTCGATGTGGAAAAACCGGTGGTTCAATCAGCCGCATCGGGGAGTTTTGCTTTTCCTGAAAAGGTTGAAACAAGAGTAAATGTTATATCAAATCTCATTGAATCCGGTTCTGAAATAAACAATATGGCTCTGCTTTTCAAACGATGCAAAAACATCATTGAAAAATCCGATGATAGTATCCCTGAAAAAATCAATCCCGATTTTTTTGAAGACAATGAAGAAACAGAACTTTTCAATTGCATAGCACAGACTGAAAAATTCATAGAAAAAAAATCTGATAACATTGAAATAGCAAGAGAAATAATTAAAATAAAACCGTTGCTTGATAATTTTTTTGACAATGTGATGGTGATGACTGAAAATCCAGATAAAAGGAGAAACAGACTGGCGATGACGAAAAAAGTTACGGAAATCGTCCGCGAACATATCGGAGATATCAGTTATCTCAATATATAACAGCATACAGGAGGTCTTTAATGACAAAAAAACATGTGTATTTTTTCGGTCCCGAAGAAGCAGAAGGTAACAAATCACTGAAAAATCTTCTCGGTGGAAAGGGAGCTAATCTTGCAGAGATGAGCAACCTGAAAATTCCCGTTCCCGCAGGATTTACAATTTCCACCGAAGTCTGCCTGATTTTTGAAAAAAACAACGGAGAGTATCCGGATGAAATTAAAAATGAAGTAAAAGAAAATATTACAAAAATTGAAGAAGCCATGGGGAAAAAATTCGGTGATTCCAAAAAGCCTCTTCTGTTTTCTGTAAGATCCGGTGCAAGAGTATCCATGCCCGGTATGATGGATACCGTTCTCAATCTCGGACTGAATGAAAAAACACTTGAAGGTCTCATAAAATCCTCCGGAGACAAACGATTTGCATGGGACAGCTACCGACGATTCATACAGATGTATGGAAATGTTGTCAAAGGCATTAAAGGAGAAGCTTTTGAATCCGATATAGAGGAGATGAAGAAAAAGAAAGAAGTCGAAAACGACATAGATCTGACTGCTTCAGACCTTAAAAAACTTGTTGAAAAATTCAAGAAAACATATAAAAAAGAATCCGGGGAATCTTTTCCCACCGATCCGTGGGATCAGCTTTGGGGTGCCGTAAATGCAGTTTTTGCATCCTGGAATAACGAACGGGCCGTAAAATATAGAAAAATGAACAACATTCCCGGTGACTGGGGAACAGCTGTAAATGTTCAGGCTATGGTTTTTGGAAATATGGGCGAAAAATGTGCCACTGGCGTAGCATTTACCAGAAATCCCGCCACAGGAGAAAAGATGTTTTTTGGAGAATATCTTGTGAATGCTCAGGGAGAAGATGTTGTTGCCGGAATAAGAACCCCTCAGAATATAACTTTAAGCGGTTCCCGTAATTGGGCGGAAAGTGAAGGCATATCTGAAAAAGAGAGAAAAGAGAAATATCCTTCACTTGAAGAAAAAATGCCCGCTGTTTACGAAGAACTCGTTGATATATACCACAAACTGGAAAATCATTATCGCGATATGCAGGATCTTGAGTTTACAGTTGAAAACAAAAAACTTTATATGCTTCAGACAAGAACCGGAAAAAGAACCGCCGCCGCTGCCGTGAAAATGGCCGTTGACATGGTGAACGAAGGACTTATCACCAAAGATGAAGCATTGCTCAGAGTAACTTCAGATCAAGTTGACCAACTTCTTCATCCTCAGTTTATAAAAGAGGAAAAGGATAAAAAAACCCGTATTGCCCGCGGGCTTCCGGCAAGTCCCGGTGGTGCCACAGGTCAGGTTGTATTCAATGCCGATGAGGCTGAAAAGTATAAAAAAGAGGGTAAAAAAGTCATACTTGTACGCATAGAAACCAGCCCTGAAGATGTAGGCGGGATGGATGCCGCTGAGGGTGTTCTAACTGCTCGCGGCGGCATGACAAGTCACGCTGCTGTTGTAGCCCGTGGAATGGGAAAATGCTGTGTTTCCGGTTGCGGTTCAATAACCATAGATTACAAAGCTGAGAAATTCACTGCGGGAGATAAAACTGTTAAAAAGAACGACTGGATATCTCTTGATGGTTCATTCGGTGATGTTTTCGAAGGAAAAATTCCCACAGAAGAACCTAAACTTGAAGGTGAATTCGGCAAGCTCATGGAATGGGCCGATGCAAGAAGAGTTCTAAAAGTAAGAACAAACGCAGATACTCCCAAAGATTCTAAAAAAGCAAAAGATTTCGGAGCAGAGGGAATTGGTCTCTGCAGAACCGAACATATGTTTTTCGAAGGCAACCGTATTCTTTATGTTCGTGAAATGATTCTTGCCGACGATAAAAAAGGTCGTGAAAAAGCACTGAAAAAACTTGTAAAATATCAGAGAGACGATTTTAAGGGTATATTCAGAGAGATGAACGGCCTTCCCGTAACGATCCGACTTCTTGATCCTCCTCTTCATGAATTTCTTCCTCATGATAATGACCAGATAAAGGAAACCGCCGAAAAACTTAAAGTGACTCAGGCATCCATAAAGAAAAAACTTTCAGAACTCGATGAGTTCAATCCTATGCTCGGCCACAGAGGATGCAGACTGGGAAACACTTTTCCGGAAATATCCGCTATGCAGGCAAGAGCCATTTTTGAAGCGGCTTGTGATCTTGTGAACGAAGGTATCGATGTTTTTCCGGAAGTGATGGTTCCGCTCGTAGGCAAAAAAGATGAGTTCGACCTTCAGAAAAAAGTCATTGAAGAGACAGCAGAAAAAGTTTTCGAAGAGAAAAACACTGTGGTCGAATACACCGTTGGAACAATGATAGAGGTTCCCCGTGGAGCTCTTACTGCTGACGAAATAGCAGAAACTGCGGAATTTTTCTCTTTCGGCACCAACGATCTGACTCAGATGACTTTCGGATTCAGCCGGGATGATGCAGGAAAATTTCTTGAAATCTATCAGAACCTGGGCATTCTCGAAAAAGATCCTTTCCAGTCCATAGATGAAGAGGGCGTAGGTCAACTTGTTGAAACTGCTTGTAAAAAAGGAAGAAAAATCCGGCCCAACATAAAACTCGGTATATGTGGCGAACACGGCGGCGATCCGGACTCCATAGACTTTTTTCACAGAGTCGGTCTAAACTATGTTTCCTGCTCACCTTACAGAGTTCCCATTGCCAGACTTTCTGCCGCCCATGCAGCTATCAACAACGACCTGATCCGTGAAATGAAAAAGAATTTTGAAGACGCTTATACCTCCATCGAAAGCACTGTCCGTAACATATACAAAGAGATGGAACGCAAATTCCGCAAAGAATAATTCCCTATAAGACGGAGGAATCTTGAAAAAAGCTTCCTCCGTCAACTTCATATATTCGGTTCTCGTTCAGATTATATAAAAGTGCATGGTTTTTTAGCCCTTACAATATGCAAACCTGTTCTGAAAAGGTGGCTCCTGTTACAAACCCGGCCTGACGGTATCTTTTCAAAACATGTTCCTCTATTTATAACGATTTTTGTCTATGCCGAATTTATCGAAAATCTTATATAGAGAAACTCTGCTTATTCCAGCTCTTTTTGCAGCTTTACGGATATTTCCATCTGTTTCCTTCATTATGCTGTCAAAGTAATCCCTTGTAAAATCTCTGAGAACACGCTGTTTTTCAACTTTGTAAGATGAATACACTGCTGTTTCAGAGTTTTTTTCTTTTAAAACAGTGTTTTTTATACCGCCGGAAACAAAAGAAGATTCTGAAGATTTCTGATCATGGGAAATAATCTCTGTGGGGAAATCTTCCGCCGTGATTATATCACCGTTGCACATAATGACAGCTTGTTGTACAAAATTACGCAACTGCCTTACATTTCCGGGATAGTTGTACTGCATGAGCATAGCAAGTGCTTTTTTATCTATACCTCTTATTTTGGTTCTGTATCTTTTGTTTGCAGCTTTTATGAAGTTGTTGACAAGATACGGAATATCTTCTTTATATTCACGAAGAGGCGGAATATGGATGGGAACGACATGCAAACGGTAGTAAATATCCAGTCTGAAAGAGCCATCTTCCAGCATTTTTTCAAGGTTTCTACTGGTAGCAGCAATAACCCGGACATCAACATGTACAGGTTTTTTATCGCTTCCCACAGGTCTGACCTCGCCGTTTTGAAGTGTTCTTAAAAGCTTAACCTGAAGAAGCGGGGGCAAATCTCCGATTTCGTCCAGAAATATGGTTCCTCCGTTGGCCTTTTCAAACTCCCCCTTTTTGTTGGATGTGGCTCCCGTAAAAGCACCTTTAACATGACCGAACATCTCACTTTCAAGAAGTTCAGAAGGGATGGCCGCACAATTTATAGAAACCAGAGGTTTGTTTTTCCGGGGACTGTTAAAATGTATGGCATGAGCCAGCAGCTCCTTTCCGCAACCTGTTTCACCGCGCAGAATAACTGTGGCATCTGTCCGTGAAGCTTTCTCTATGCGTCGCTCCACCTCTTTCCATTTGCCCGATTTTCCTATTATTTGAATTCCTTCCCCTCCGTGCCGCGATGTTTCCTTATAAAGTTGAGCACGGCGGATAAACATTGTGGCTGTTTTTGCAAGATTCTGAAGTCTGACGGCATCTTTCTCTGAAAAATGTTTTTTATGTTCAGACTCCACAGCTATCATTCCTATGCACCTGTTTTGAAATTGAATGGGCACAACCAGAGAAGATTTGACATTCTTAAAAAGAGGATAGTAATTTGGATCTCTATCAACATTATCACTTATATAAGGTTTGTTTTTGTCAAGAACCTGAAGAGCTATACTCTTTTCGTCTCTTGATATTTTCTCAGGTATCGCTGAAAGAGCTTTTCCTTTAACCGCTATAGGCTCAATTTCTCCATGGGGCGAGTTTTCATTTACAAGCAGTATAACACCGGTATTAGCATTGGATTTTCTTAAAGCAAGCACAAGCAGATTTTCAAGCAACTGATTAAGTTCTATATTATTAAGAAACTCTTCCTCTTTCTGCTGAGCATTTTCAAGACGCCACAGTATTTCAGACTCTTCACCTGCCTTTTTGGAAGAGTACTGCTCCTCGACTATGGACCAGAACTGAGGCAGTATTTCGCCGGATATGGAAGAAAAATTTTCAAAACTCTCTTTGTCTCCGAACTCCATGAAGAAAATCCCACAGGCATCCCTGGCCATATGGCGTTTTTCAAAAAAGAAAAACTCTCCTCCCATGGAAACAGGATTTGTAAAAAGTGCAGACCCTTCATAAGAACCCATAAGTTTGTCCGACTCAGCATGAACAATGCGTTTGTACTGGATTGTAAGAAGATCAGTGTTGGCATCGGTGTCCGAAAAGATCTTCAATTCATCTTCATATCTGTTCCATATGGCGTTACTCATAAAAAAGCCGGGAATAATCTCCCTCAGAGACTGTGAAAAGGTTTTTACAAGTTCAGAAATATCTTTGGTTTCTACAAGAGATCCGATAAGTTTTATGAGTCGCTTATAAATATCAGGGTTGGAAAGCATTTCAGATTTCCGGAGTAATGTTAGCTTTGAGTTTCATATAATCCTCATGATCAAAATTCATAGGATGTCCTTCTTCATCAAGCATAAAAAGCTGTTTGCTGGCCTTGAAAACCGTATCCATTGTTTTTGATCTAATGGCTGTAAAAGAGAAATAAACAGAGTGCTCCGTTACACGGTCAAGCTTGGTGTAAAGAACTATTTTATCTCCTGCAACACACGGAGACATACAGGTGAGATTAACACTTACAACGGCAAGAATCTGTTTTTTTGCAATAAAATGTTTTTTTCCACAACCACTTTCATTAAGGAAATCCTCCTGGGCCCTGTTTATCCATTCAAAATAGTTTTCATATCGTATAAGACCGTATGTGGAACAATCTTTTTTTTGAACATTCAATGTTTTTTTAAAAGCTCTGTGTGCCATGTTGACACTCCTTTTAATGGTTCGGAGTAATTTTAATCAAATAACATTTAAAATCAAAATATTGACGAAAAAATGTCAGAGTAAAATAAAAATATTCGCGTAATTCATGCTCATAAAGATTATAATTAGCTTTTATCCCGCATATTTCAAAGAGAGTGATTTGACAATTACAAAACTTTTATGTAGCCTATAGTCAACAAGGCGTACTGACAAACCGGATAAGATTGCAGATATGACAAGGGACAGCTGCAGAAAAAGTTTTTATATAAAAAAATCGAAACAGATACTCTGTCGTAATGAGATATTAACCATGGAGGCTTTAGCCCGTGAGACCGGCATTTCAGCTCCTTCTCTTTATAAGTTTTTTTCTTCCCGCGAATCTCTTTTGTCCTCCGTTTATAACTGCTTTATGAAAGAGATTGAAAGTCTGATAAATTTTTCTGATAAATACAAAAATCCCGAAAAGGAATTTCAGATCTTAATATTAAAGCTCTCGGAGTATTATGAAAAATATCCTTTTGCAGTCAATCTTCTTATCTTCAACGAAAAGAATCCTGCGTTTAAAAATGAGGAGTTTTTTTTGATTTTAAAAAAAATAAAGCAAACTGTTATAAAACGAATTCTAAAATGTGCCGAATACAATGGCATATCATCAGAAAAAATTAACAGTGAGATGTATTTTTACATATTATCAGCTCTATTTTACGGAGCATTTTCAATGCCGGGAAACAACCACAAAACAAAATCTGAAGAGATTTCAAAAACTTTTTTGAAAATCTTATCTGAATCGTTCGATTCTGAGTTGGAAAACACGGGAAAGAAATCTGATTCAGAAGAGTTACACAAAATTTGAGGTTCACCCGAAGGTTAATAGGCGATTTTTGTAATCTTCAGCCTGAAAAACTCTATTAAAACGAATTTCTCTAAACGACTTCAGTATGAACACAAAGCTTTTTCAGAATGGTATAAATTTTACTTCTTATCAAGCATTCTTCTCAAAGCTTCAGAAAGAGAAGCTCTTAACAAAGGTTTTTTCAGAACAGTGACTTCGTCCCTCTTTTTTTTCATCAGGCGTTCAGGCGGATTTTCACCATATCCTGTGATATATATAACTGGGATATTCGGCCTGATATCACGCAGTTTTTCCACAAATTCCGGACCGGTAAGTTCCGGCATTGTTATATCAGATATTATAATATCAAAACTTTCAGGCGATTCTCTGAATTTTTCCAACGCTTTTTTACTGTCTGTGTATGCGGTAGCATCGTATCCCATCTCTGAAAGCATGCAGGCGGTAATCTCGGCAACATTTTCATTGTCGTCAAGTAACAACACAGATTCTTCGCCGCGTTTTACAGAAAGCTCAACGGAAGGCGACTGCTCTTCAGGAAAGGTTTCCGTAAGAGGTAGATATATCTCCACCGATGTTCCTTCGCCGGGTTCGGATTTTATTTCCATATTACCGCCATGATCAGAAATTATACCGTGAACCACTGACAAACCCAAACCTGCTCCACCATCTTTTTTAGTTGTAAAAAACGGCTCGGGGGCACGCTCTGCAGTTTTACGATCCATTCCTTTTCCATTATCTTTTACCGTAAGCTTTAAAAAACCTTTTCTGTTTTTTTCATGTTCAAAATCATCATCATCTTTGTCAACAGTGACAGTTACTTCACCTTTACCTTCAAAAGAGTGAAAAGAGTTGGTACACAAATTGACAACAACCTGATGTATCTGAACCGGATTACCGTTTATCATTCCTGAAGAAGTATCTATCTTATCTTTAATTAAAACGGATGAAGGCAATGCATGACGCACAAGACCGATGGCATCTCTGACAACTTCAGCCAGATTCATGGATTTTTTTTCAGTATACTTTCCTTTGCTGAATGTCAGGAGCTGCTCGACAAGTTCTCCGGCTCTGGAAGCACTTTCCAATATTTTATCAAAACACCGGCGTATTTCAGAATTTTCTTCAGCTTTTGAACGGCCCATATCTGCAAAACCCATAACAGGCATTAGTATATTGTTGAAATCATGAGCTATGCCACCCGCAAGTGTACCAAGGGTCTCCATCTTCTGAGTCTGCTTCAAATGAATTTCAAGCTTTTTTCTCTCCTCTTCAGCCTTTTTCCTTTCGGTTTCATCAAAAACAAACCCTACCAGATGAGAAATTTCACCATAACTGTTTCTCACAGCTCGTCCCTCTTCATAAACAAAACGAATGGAACCGTCAGCGTGAACAAGCCTGTAATTGATTCTCCAGGGTTCATCCGTTTGAAGCTTTTCGGCAACTTTATCCGCCATATTTTTTTGATCATCAGGATAAATTATACTGGCATAGGAACGAACCCTGTTATCAATGAAATCTGAAAAAGGATAGCCTGAAATTTCTTTTATCTGAGGCCCTATATAGTTCATAGTCCATTGCTCATCAAAAGCACAGCTGTATATGGCACAAGGCACTGTTTCCGCAACCATTCGATAGTTTTCTTCGCTTTTTGCAAGAGCATCTTCAACTTTTACACGCTCGGTAACATCCGTTACCATTGTAATAAGAAGTTTTCTGCCGTCTGCCAACTTACCGAGAGGTGATGAATTGAAATCCCAGATACGCCTGTCTCCGAACTTGGTTACAATTGCACTTTCACCATGAGATACCGGTTGTTCAATATCAAAAAGACTCTGCAGTTCCTCTCTGATTTTCTTCATAACAGCAGGCCTGTCAACATAAGCCATTTTCAACCATTCTTCCACCACGGGAACATCTTCAACAGTGTAACCGCTTATATCTGACCAGGCATCATTGAGCATTACAACTTCTCCATCTTCCGCATATATCATACAGGGAAGAGGAGCCCCCATTATTATGTTATAGTAGCGACGCTCATTTTCACCTATATCAAAAACTCTCTTTCTGAGAATTGATATTGTTTTTTCAAGCTCACTAATCTTTTTTTCATGCTCTGTTAAAGAGATAGTTTTTCGCATTTTTATCCCGTATATTTTTTAATGAAAACAAACAAATCCATTCATAATTATAATGACTTTTTATTATAAAACAATTTTTCTGAAATCAGATCACTTATTGTAATCTGAAGAGTGTTTTTTCTTGTCGGTAAAAGCGATTACATTCGTCAATCTGTTCTGAAGTTTTTAACTTTTTGAATGAATTTTCTGGCATTCATATTAGGAAAAACTTTAGAATGAGTCACAAATTTTCTTACTCTCTTCTCTGAAGGCGTAACAGTTATTTTTTCGGGCGACTCTGTTCTGGTAAAAACAAACACTCTGTTGCACATATAAGTTGACTTATCACCATCGTCATTTTTTATAAAAGTGATATCAAGCGGTTCTCCGTTTAGATACAAAAAAAACATACTCCCTGTTGCTGTAAAATTCTACAAGAGAATCCTATTTTTTATCGGGATTTAAAATCACCGGCATTCCCGTTCCTTTTTCTGAGGTAGGCATTACTATGAAAGTGGTGTTCTTGGAATCCACAAGATTTTTATATATATCGATGGCTCTGTATTGAATGTACTGCGGTGAAAGTGTCTTATTGATAATCTCCTGGCGTTTTGAAATTCCTTTTGCCTCTATTTCCTAGATTTCAGCTGTTTTTTCAGCTATCTCTTTTCTATATTCCATTTCATCGGATTCCTGTTTGGTTTTCATCTTTCGAGATATGGCTTCCTCCACCTGATTAGGCAACTTTATACTCCGTATAAGAACTTTGTTCAGAACCAGATTTTTTTCCTCTATTATGTTCTTCATTCTTTCTATGGCTGTATTGGTAAATTGATCCCGTTTTCCGGTATAAAGTTCTTCCATTGTGAACTGAACAGCCACATCCCGCATAACAGCACGGGTTGCAGGACGAAGTATCTTTGGTTCAATTTCACGGGAATCCTTTGCTATTTTTCTGTATATGGTAAAAGCTTTTGTTTCATCAATATACCACCATACGGTCATATCTATTCTGACACTTATTCCATCAGATGTTTTTATGTCTATGGCATCATCACCCTTTACGCTACCTCTGTCAGCTTGAGAACTCATGGTATACTCCTGAATTCTCACAGGATAACGGACAACCTTTATCATAGGATTGACTATACTAAGTCCGTCCTCTATAATATAGCTCTGAACTTTTCCAAAAAGGACAGGAACTCCTATCTCACCGGAATCCACAATAACAATTGATGATTTGAGCACAAACAGACCCACCACAACTATTACGATCAGAATGATCTTCCAAAGATGTTTTTTGTTGAAATTAGCTTTTACTACATTGTTTGATGTCATTTTCTTCTCCCTTTGCTGTCATCAGAAAAATTTTTTAAAATAATTTTTTTCTCTTTAACTATTAAGCTACTGTTCTTATCCTTAACTTTCCAGTTTTCTTCATGAAAGTTTTTTATGATTTTTTTTTCAGAAACATAGCGTACAATCATATCACGAATTCCTTTGTCTGAAATGGAAACTATTCTTTCTGAAAACTTTTTTCCGTTGATGCCGGCTCCTTTGGAAATTAATTTTCCACCGTCGTTCGCATGATATGAATCAATGGCAACTTTGTATTTTTTCCTCTTAGAAAAAGGCTTTCCGTTTACTGAGTGTATAGATACATCCGGTTTTAATTGTTTTTTAGTATTAACAGTATATTTCATACCTGAAGCGGACATAAAGTTGTAAAATTTATTTTCAAGACAGAAAGAACCTTTTATTTCACTGTTTTTTCCTTTTCTACATGAGTTTTTTATCTTCAGAAAATACTTTTCTTCAGAACTGTCGAACCATTTTTCAACCGAGAAATCCAGGAGATTTTTAATTTCATAACCATACATTGAAACAATATAAAGATAATTGTGAAAAGGATATATCTCAAAAATATCTCTGTTTGTAATTTTTCCTGAAATTTTTGTATCAAATGCTATAGGAGCAGAAAGTGATATATCCGCATCTGAATTTTCAAGCATTACATCATGTATGAGTTTCATGTAGCGACTGTCTCCGAAAAGTGCTGAAACCGCTGTTATCTCTCCTTCAACATATCCGATTTTTATATCTTCATACTTTTCAACAAGTTTTTTCAATATGGCAAAGGTTTCATCAAAATGTGGATCGGCAGGATACTCTTCGAGAGAAAAAATATCGGATTTTATGTTTGAAATAGATTTTCCGTCATAATCAAAACTGAATACGGCTGCATTTTTTGCATAGGCTCCGGGGTTGAGTACATGAGTTTTTTTTCCACTCTCATTTTTAACAGTCTTTGACAGGACCTTATGATCATGACCGAGAAACACCACATCAAAAACAGCTTCATTTTGAATGTAATCCATCACAAAATCTTCAGAACCTATGTGAAACAAACCCACCATAAGATCGTATTCGATATTGTTTTTAAGATTTTTCAGCGTTCTGTCCATAGCCTTTTCAAAGACTTCAAAATGTAATTTTCTGCGTTTTTTCGGAGGAATTGAAAACATGGAAGAAACAACACTGCTACCTGCGACAACAATTTTCAACTCTTCTACTTCAATTATATGCCAGGGATTGAAATAAAGCTCTCCCGATTTTTTATCCAGTATGTTTGAAGAAAGCCAGGGAAAGGAAAAATCTTTAGAAAGATTTGAATAGAACTCTTCTCCATGTTCTATCTCGTGATTCCCCACTGAAGCGGCTTCATATCCCATGTAATCCATCATTAAGGCAACGGGGTTTCTGTCATAATCGGAAGAAAAATTGTTGATAAGAATATTTCCCGGACTTCCCTGCATCATGTCACCATTATCAAGAACAACAACTTTTCTTTCAGATTCAAGATTTTTTATAAAAGATGAAACCTGAGAAAGAGAACCATCCCCGCTGTTTTCACGGTAAAAAAAACGGCCGTGAACATCACTTGTAACAACTATGGAAACAGTTTCTATTTCGTTTTTTTCTCTTTTTTTGAGGCAGGATACATCTGAAAACAAAATCAGCAGAAATATTGTTGCAAAAACGGTTGCTTTTGTCATTCCAGAACTGTCCGTTCCATGAGAGGAATTATGTGGTCAGCTACAAGCTCATGTCCGGCAGCATTCCAATGTACATCACCTTTTATGAAATAATTTCTGTAAACTTTTCTAGTGTTTTTTTCATTTATGAAAAGAGGAAATAAGTTTATAAATTCTACATCTCTTTTTTTGCAGAAATCACGCCAGCTTTCCACATGAACGGATTCAAGCTGACGGCTTAATATCTGGTCGGGCCAGGGATGAATTGAAAGATGAAGAGTTATATTGTTATCTTCAAGAAGGCGGTAGAGTTTATCCATATATTTCAGAGCCAAATCAAGCCCTTTTTCACCCCAGCGTTCAAACTCTTTTTCATTCAGTGTCCACTCCGACTTGAGTTTATAAAATCTGTCAACTCCGCCCCAGAATGAAGAACGCTCATGATAGGGGTTTTTCTGTATATATTTATACCGCAATTTAAGTTTCATATATATGTATGAATGTCTGAAAAAAAACCTGGAAACAGCATGAAGAATCTTATTGGAAGGCTCTTCGGGAGTAAAATATTCATAGACCACTTCATCCTGTATGTCTGAAACATCAAGAAAAAGATACAGATGATCCAGCTCCAGACCTCTCTTTTCAATAAAATATTTCATCTTCAGATAATAAAGCTTTGGAGAATAGCTTACCGCCGCCGCATTGAGAATTTCTATGTCATGTTCTTTAAAATGTTCATGAACAATACCTGCAAAGGTTTCCTCAAAAGAGCACCCCACTCCCTCCGTAAAAGAGTCTCCCATTAGAACAACCCGTTTCCCATGAGTTTTAAGCGGAACTTCTCTTCTTTCCATGTCTCTGAACCCCAGTGAATTGGTTTTTACGGGAGGGCGGAGCGCGCTACA
>JAWOGE010000029.1:0-6470 GCA_046497165.1 bacterium
ATTCCATTGAGAAAGAGATGTCCTGGTACCATAGGTACTAATGCTCATTACATTTCCGACAGTACCCCAGCTGGCCCGCAGTTTCATTTCATGTGCAGTAAAAACCTCCCGGGGTACATCCAGTACAGTCGGGATCGGAATCCGGACATTGAAGGTTTTCAAACTGAAGCGTTATTTTTACATTGTCTATCCCCGTGTTAATGAATGTGCTGTTCACTTCTCCTGTCATTTTCATTGCAATATGTTCAAGAGTATAGTTCCCATATTTATATACTTCAGGGGCAATCGCAATAAGTCCGTCAATTTCATAGTTGGTATTCTGGTTATACAGAGTTCCTATCTGTATTGGTCCATCATCAAGAAATTCATCTGAAACAGACAGATAAATTTCATCTTCAACCGGTGCTAACAAAGGGTCTATATTTTGAAGAGTGTAGATAACCGTGGGAGAAGGCGGGGATCCTGTTATTGTAATCTCAGGATACACCTCATAGACTGTTTCTTCATAATATATTCTGGCATAATATTGACCGTTAGTTGTACGGGCTATATAGGAATGTATGACATTTCCGGGAGCGTTATTATTTTCTGTTCCAAACCACAAAGATTCTACCGGGCCCCTGTCAAATGTGCGTTCTAAAACTCTGTTAAGTGTTACATCAAAAGGTAAGCCTGCAGAATCAGACAAAGTTACGGTAATACTTTCCTCTCCAATAGCTCCATTAGGAAAAAACTCTCCTATATTAACATTAAGTTCAAACAAAATATAATCTTCATAAGGAATTGTGATCGTATCGAGATTCGGATTAATAAAAACAGGCTCGGATTGACCGTAAATAACCCCACACCACATAATAATTAAAAACACTAAAAACTTCTTCATGACAGAACCCCTCCAAAATAATATAAACAAAACAACCTTTAAAAATGCCTTTAACAGTAGGAGTTATAACAAAGGGGTATCAATCTGAGAAACTGAATAATCAGAGAAAAATTGAGTATCAAATATTAGTCTACAGAAAAATTTATTACCAAAAAAGATATAAATCAAGTTTTTTGTGTTTATTTTTAATTTATTTTTTCCATACCGTATCATTCAGGCAATTAAACCTTCATTATATTCTTAGGGATCGGTTTCCGATTATGTGTCACGGGCTTTTTTGTCGGGATATTCCATCATTCTGGCAAAAACTCTGAAGGAGGAAGAACGCTCAAGAACAAGTTTCATAAGCACAAGCAGTGGTACCGACAGCAGCATTCCGGGAACTCCCCATATATAACCCCAAAAAACAAGCCCGAATATTACTGTTACTGTGTTAAGACGAAGTCTGTCACCGAGTATTACGGGTTCAATTACATTTCCCATAAAAATCTGAATAACACCGAGAGAGAGAAGAACATAAAAAGGCATCAACAGGCTTTCAAACTGAACAAATGCCATAAGAAAAGGCGGAAAAGTGGCGATTATGCTTCCTATGGAGGGTATGAAATTCAGCATGAATGTGAGAAGTCCCCAGAACAGGGGAAATTGTATTCCGAAAAGGACGCATATAAGGCCTGCTATGGAACCGGTCACAAGACTGATAACAAATTTCACGGCAATATATGTTGAAATGGAACGCTGGATATTTTCATAATATTCAAGTATTTCACCAGAATTTTTTTTGTGTGATATGTGGTTTATATAACGGCGGTACTGAGACATTCCCGAAAGTAGAATAATAAAATAAAGTGCGAACATAAAAAAAGAGGCACTGAAAGATCCTATGCCTTTTGCTGTACTTCCGATGGTGGAGGTAAGCAGGTCTTTGTCAAATACATTCCTGACGGCAGTGGTAAGATATCTTCTGTCAACTGAAAAACCAAGAGAGTTGTTTATCCAAAGTAGCAAACTGTCAAATTTTTCATGCAATGATTCAAAAACAAAATCTTTTTGCGAAAGAAAATCAGTAAAAGTTCTTATGAAAACTCCGCTGACAAAAAACAGAAAAACAAGTGTCATAAATGATATTACAGGAAGAACAACCCAGTGAGGAACATTCCGTTTACCGAACCATACAACGAGAGGTTGAAACATCATTGCAAACAGAAGTGCAAGAACGAGAGGAATTAAAATTCCCGACATAGCTTTTAAAAGAAAAAAAACAACAACAAAAAGAAAGAAGATAAGTATGTTTTTTTCAGTTTCTCTTTGCATTAAACCCCCTTGATAATGCATTGAATTTGGTGGGACAGGAATCCACACAGTCTCCGCATTTTATACAGTCGAGAGTGTTTATCTCTTTTCGGGGTTCCAATCCCATGGGACAGAAAGAAACACATACGTCACATCCTTTACAACGGTTTTTTTCAATTTTTATTTTATAAAATGAAAACCTGTTTGCAAGTCCCAGCATAAGTCCGAGAGGACAAATATAACGACAGAATGCTCTGCGTTCATACATTACATAAAAAATTACGGCAATAAGAAAAAAGAGTTTCCAGTAAAAAGTAATATCCATTGATGAAAAATACTCACTGTTTACAGAAAGTATCGGTATTCCCGCTGTAAGCATACCAGAAGGGCATATGTAAGCACAGAACCCCTGTGCAAGATCAAGAAGTGGCATAAGTAAAACAAATATAAGCAGAAATCCCCATTTTAAATGTCTGACTCCTTTTCTTATGCGAATTTTTTTCTTCCAGGGAGATATTCCATAAAATGATTCCTGTATAAGACCGAAAGGGCAGAAATAAGCACAACTGGCCGAGCCGAAAACCGCAGCAACCGACATCAGGGTTCCGATTGCAAGGTAGGGGATGGCTGAAGCATACTTTATAACATACTGAATTGTTCCGAGAGGACAGGAAAAAGCCATGGCGGGGCAACTGTAGCAGTGGAGGCCGGGGACACATACAGTTTTAAGAGGTCCTGCGTAAGGACGGCCTGCAACAAAATTATGAATAAATGGATTTTGAAAAATAAAAAATGTCAGCTGAATAAACTTTCTTTTCAATTTTTATCCTCTTTTTCGCCGGAAAACAATTTTTTAAAATTGTAAAAAAAATTGGCGTCACTCAGACCGATACAACTTTGACATACAACGGAACCGTTTGTCCGGACAAGGAATGTCTCTTTTGTACCATGACTGTCAACATCGTGGTTCAGAGAAAGAAAAATTAAAAAGATCCCTGCAAACAAAAGAATGGAAGCATATACAAATTTTTTGTCAGACATGATTCTCTCCCGTCGATAAAGCTGTCAATGCCGCTCCGAGAGCACCGGCATATTGTCCCGTCTCATGAGTAATGATAACTTCTCCGATAAGTTTTTCAAGATGTTTTTTCACAGGGTTTATCCGGGAAACACCGCCTGTCATACATACGGGGGGAACTCCGGCGACTTTTCTAAACATATTGTACATGTTCCTCGCTGACATAAGGGCAATGGAAGAAGCCACTATATTTCTGTCGGTGTCGGACGCAAGTAGGGAAACAACTTCGGATTCAGCAAAAACAGTGCATGTGGAATTTATCGGAAGCACAGGAATTCCTGAAATATCCATTTCAGCAAACTCTTCAATTGAAAAACCGAGACGATCACACATTATTTCAAGAAATCTTCCTGTTCCTGCAGCACAACGGTCATTCATTATAAAATTATGGATATCTCCTTTTTCATCTGAAATTATAAGCTTGCTGTCCTGCCCCCCCATGTCTATAACTGTTCCGAAACTGGAAAAAAGCAAACCGGCACCTCTAAAATGGCAGCTTATTTCTGTGAGGGTTTTATCAACACTGTTTTCCAGAGCTGTTCTTCCGTAGCCTGTACCTACAGAGTAAGTTATTGAACTTCTTATTGAAATCGGGAAAGAGTTTATAAGGTTTTGAAATGTTTTTTCAGTTGTATCCGAAGTGTCGGTGATACACTTGTCAACAATTTTTCCTTTCCGGTCAAGAATTATAGCTTTTCCCGTTCTTGAACCTATATCTACACCCATAAAGAAGTTATTCATTTTTCCCTTTTTTATTTATCCTTCTTTTAGATTCCTGCCACAACTTTTCAAGTTCATCAATGCTTTTTTTTCCGTCTATAAGGTCGGGGGCCATCTTCTCCATGAGTTCAAATCGTTCTCTGAATCTTCTCGCACAGCGTTTAAGAGCATCTTCCGAATCGATTCCCATTTTTCGTGCACAGTTTATTACAGCAAAAAGCAGATCTCCTGTTTCATGCCTTACCGCATCCCGGTTTCTTTGCATAACAGCTTCTTTAAGCTCGGCAGATTCCTCATCAATTTTCTCCAGAACCTCTTCCGGAGAACTCCAGTCAAACCCCACCGTAGCAGCTCTTTCAGCATAGCGTTTTGCAACAGAAATCGCCGGCATTGAAAACGGAATCCCGTCAAGAAGATGTTTTTTTCCCTCTTTTTGTTTTTTTATTCTGCTCCATTCCGCAAGGACCTCTCCGGCTGTTTCAACCTTTTTGGAAGAAAAAACATGTGGATGTCTGCTTACGAGCTTGTCAGAAACCGCATTTTCAACATCATCAAGTGAAAATAGGTTTTTCTCTTCGGCTATGCGGGACATGAAAACCACCTGAAGAAGAAGGTCTCCCAGCTCTTTTTTTAGCTCTTCAATGCTTTCTTGTTTATTGATTTCCAAATTGTCAACAGCTTCCACAACTTCAAAAGCCTCCTCTATAACATAGGGTTTCAAAGTGTCAAAATCCTGCTCTCTGTCCCATGGACAGCCATTTTCCCCACGAAGTTTTTTCATAATCTTTCGAAGTTTTTTCATAAAAACCTTTCAGTCTGGAAAATTAGTTTTAACAAAATCGTCCGGTGAATATATGTATGAGTTATCAAAGCAGGCTTTACAGAAATTTCCCGGCTCTGAAAAAATTTGTTCGAAGTCCGTAACTTCAAGATATTTAAGAGATGCTGCTCCGAAGAAAGAACAGATCTCTTGAAGATTTTTTCTGTTTGCTATGAGCTCATCTCTGGTAGGGGTGTCTATGCCGTAAAAACAGGGTCCCACGACCTTGGGAGAGCCTATTCTCACATGAACTTCTGCTGCACCGGCGTCTTTTATCATGTGAACAATTTTTCTCATGGTTGTTCCCCTTACAATGGAATCGTCCACAAGAACAACTTTTTTTCCGTTAAAATAATCCGGAAGAGGATTGAACTTCTGCTTAACTCCTTCATCCCGTTTTTTCTGATCCGGTCTTGTGAATGTTCTTCCCACATAATGGTTCCTCAGAAGTCCCATATCAAATGGAATCCCTCTTTTCTCCGCATATCCAAGTGCCATGAAATTACTTGAGTCAGGTACAGGAGTTACAACAAAATCAGAACCTTTTCCTAATTCGGAATCTTTCAGTGCAAGAACACGACCTATTTTTTTTCTTATATCGTATATGAGTTCACCGTTGGAATAACTGTCCGGTCTGGAAAAATATATGTGTTCAAAAACACAGTACTGTTTTTTTCCCGGTGATTTTTTTACAGTTGTCAACGGCGAACTTTTCTCAAGTTTGATTATTTCTCCGGGATAAACTTCCCGGACGAATTCGGCTCCTATTATTCCAAAAGAACAGGTTTCTGATGCAATCACAGTTCCTCTCGAGGAGTTTTCATAATCTGCAACACCATCTGTGTCTTTTATTCTTCCTATGACCATGGGTCTGAAAGCATGCGGATCACGGAAAGCATACATGCTGTCTTTGTATATGAGAATAGCGGAAAAAGCACCTTTGAGAGAGTGCTGAGTTTCAAAAATAGCATCCTCCACCGACATTTTATTGTATATGTGGTGATAGGCCACAAGTCTTCCGATTAATTCACCGTCATTATGACTTTTAAAGGTGAATCCGTGCTCTTTCTCAAGTTTTTCACGATAATAAGAATAATTTATAATATCTCCGTTGCTGCACACCGATATATGAGCACCTTCAGCAAGTTCGATGGAGTGGGGCTGAGAATTTATTATATTACTTCTTCCTGCAGTGGGGTAACGGACATGACCTATGGATATGTCACCGCAGTAAGATTCAAGAATATTCGGAGTCATTACACTTTTAACAAGCCCCATGTTTTTGTAGGTAACGACATTGCCGTCGTTTTTTCTGACAGACAAACCACAACTTTCCTGTCCCCGATGCTGCATGGCGAACAAAGTAAGTGCAACAAGGTTCTGAGCATCATCTACACCAAAAATACCTGAAATACCGCACATAATCACTCCTATTAAAAAAATCAGGTCATCACTCTATCACAAACATAAAAAAAATCAAATCTGAATCGTGCTGTTTTTGGAGTAAAATCATTAAAACCTGAATCGTTCGATTCTGAGTTAGAAAACATGGGAAAGAATTCTGATTCAGGTAAAAATGAGATAAGGTTGAACTGTACACAACAAAAAATTCTGTTATAATGATAAAAGAGGTACGAAGGTGCGCACATTTTAAACGAGGTTTCAGACAAAATGCC
>JAWOGE010000284.1:0-8730 GCA_046497165.1 bacterium
AACCACCCTCTCTTTTCCGCCCTTCCCTGAAACACGCACAATTTTTTTATCGGGAAAAACATCATGTACTTTCAGATTTACAAGTTCCGAAACACGAAGTCCTGAAGAGTAAAAAAGCTCAACTATCGCTTTGTCTCTGATCCCTTCGTCTGTGTCGGTGTCAGGCACTGAACGAAAAAGTTCGATCTCTCTTTCCGTAAGAAAAACCGGAAGTGAATTATTGAGTTTAACAGGTTCAAACATATCGACAAAATTTGAACTTACAATATTGTATTCAATCAGATATTTTATGAACCCTCTCAAACTGGAAACTTTTCTTGCAACAGATTTTTCTTTCATTTTTTTATCACGCGAAAGCGAAGATATGTATCCGGTTAAATCTCCCGGCTTCATTGTTTCAATGCTGAGATCTTTTTTATTAAGATGCTCAAGAAAATTCACAATATCATTTTTATAAGCGGAAATACTTGCCTTTCCGAGGCGTTTTTCAAATGTCACAAAATTGATATATCTGCGGAACTTTAATTGATCCTCGTTATTCATGTTACTGTGTTCCCGCCCTTTTCAACAGCTTCAGCCAATTTTTTTTCGGAATTTATCAACAGGTCATTACCGGTGAACACAGCCTCGTCATCCATTGTGGAAACACCTATACTTACAGTGACATTTATAAGATCATCATTGCAGGAAAAAGGCTTTTTATAAAAAAGCTTCCGAACCCTTTCCGCCACCTCTTTTCCCTCTTCACAACCACAATCAGCAAGAAGAACAGAAAATTGAGAGTAAGCGTACCGGCCGATGGAATCCCTTTTTCTGAGACCTTTTTTTATGCGGCAAACAAATTTCTTCAGAACACATATCGAATTCAGTTCACCATAATTTTTAAAGATACTGTTCATATTGTCTATCTCTACGAGAATTAAAGCTATTTTACTGAAATGCTTAAGAGATTCCACATATTTTATATTCATCTCCTCAAGGAAGGAGTCCCTCGAATATACCCCGGTGAGCTTGTCTTTTGATAAATCCTCACCGGAAGAATCAAGTTCCCGCATATATGATGCCTCATCAAGAACTTCAAGCTCGAGAGAATGCCCGAATCTCAACATATCGTGTTGTTTCAGCAAAACACTGTTAACCCGGAATCCATTTACAAAAGTACCGTTTGTGCTGTTATTGTCCATGAGAGTCAAGGTGTTGTCATCATTAAGTATAAAAGAAGCATGTTTACGGGAAATGCTTTTGCTGAAAAGCCTTATGTCGCATTCGTCTCCTCTGCCTACAACAGTGTTGTTATTTTCAAGAGTAAATATTTTGCCGATGTTGTCTCCCGAAACAACTTTAAGGATATAAGTTCTCAAAGCGGTTTCATTTTTTATATTTTCCGGAATCAAACTGTTTATGTCAACAATGGAAGTCTTTTCTGAATTTTTCGTTTTTTTATCAGACATCTTTGTTCCCCTTTAATTTAAGAACAGCTGTTCCGGTTGAAATTGCAGATCCTTCAGAAACATAGAGCTCTTCAACAACTGTCTCAGGTAATACTATAATGATTGTACTTCCCATTTCAAATTTTCCAAGCTCATCCATTCTTTTAAGTTCAAAGGGTGCGGAACTCCAATTACCCGGGGAAACTGTTTTTTCCGGAGCTATGTTTATGTCCACAGTTCCAACAAGAGCTGCTCCCACAGCAGTAAAAAAGAATGTTTTTCCAAAAGTGTTCATTGAGATAACAACCCTTTCATTTTTTACAAAAAGATTGTTCACATTGCTGACAGAAAATTTATTCACCGGATAGAGCCAGCCACCTGTTCTGCACAACTCCTCGGCCGAACAGTTAACAGGGACATGAAAACGGTGGTAATCCGAAGGAGAGAGATATATGGTAAGAACATACCAGCCCGAAGAAAAATCAATCTGTCTGTTCAGAAGTTCCGAAAGTCGATAAGAGTGCCCCTTAATTTGTTTTACTTTGTCGGAAAGAACATGTTCGACACCGGTAAGATATCCATCTGCAGGAGAAAAGAAAATTTTGTCATCGCAACTGTTGTCCGGATATTTTTCTTTGCTGAGACTGCGCGTAAAAAAATCATTGAGAGAGCTGTAATCGGAAACATCGCCTTTAAATCGACCCATATCCACTTTGTAAAAACTTTTAAAAATAGATATCATAACTTCCGCAAGCCACCGGGGCTTTTTTATCCTGGAAATGTGATACCATATTATACTGAAAACAGGGAAAGATATTATTCTCAAAAGAAATTTGCCGAACATCTCAACAATTATGTGCATCACAACACCTCTACATTCATTATAACGATATCATCAGAAGGTTTTTTTCCCGACATAAAACTTTCGTAAATTTTTTCCGGAACATTTTCTGAAGATGTTTCTGAAAGAATCTGCCTTATTATCTTCACAGGTTTTTCAAGGTTTTCTGTCCAGATTGTTTCATTTTGGGAACTTTCAATTAGTCCGTCGGTGAAGATTACAAATCTGTCCCCTTTTTTCACTGAAAATGTTTCAGCCTGAAACTGAGCATCTTCAAACATTCCGAGTATATCACTGTTGGAGGAAACAATCCGGCACTCCTTTTTATCTGCAGAAACAAAAATCACAGGAGGGTTTGCGGCATTTATAACCTCAGCTGTTCCTGTGTTTCTGTTGAGTGCCAGAAAAACAAAAGAAAGATATTTGTCTTCCGGAAGTATTTTCACAAGAACACGGTTCATAAGACGAAGTGTTTCTTCCGGCTCATGTATTGGTGAACAGTTCTGCTGCATCAGAGCTTTCAGAGAGGGAGCAAGAAAACCGCTTTCAATATCATGCCCGGAAATATCGGACACAAGATACGAATACATATTTTCACCTGTCTGTAAAACATCGTAAAAATCACCCCCCGCTTCAACAAGAGATTTATGAAAAACGGAAAATCCGGCATCGGACAGATCGGAAGGATTTATAAGTATAGACTCCTGTGCTCGTATTACCTGTTGAAGACGCTCCGCCTGTCTGAAAACGATATCCTCCTCTGCATGATGAGATTTAAGATGCACTTTTACCCTTGCTTTTACTTCTTGAGGATTAAAAGGCTTGGTAATATAATCCACGGCACCCATTTCAAAAGCCTTTATTTTTGTCTCATCATCGGTTTTTCCTGTGAGGAAAAGCACAGGTATAGTATGTGTTTCTTTTCTTGATTTGAGCTTTTCCAAAACCTCCATTCCATTCATACCGGGCATCATTATATCGAGAAGAATAAGACTCGGCGGCATATCTCTGACCATTCGGAGAGCTTCTTCCCCGGAACTTGCAGTCATAACATTATAACCGACTTTGCTTAAAATCCTTTTAAGAGTACTTATGTTCATGAGAGAATCGTCGACTATTAAAATATCAAACTGCTTAACCGTTTCAAACATCATATACACTCATGAATTTATTCAGTGAAGATATGACAGCATACATTACTTCTTCCCCCTCGGGAAGTCGTGATATGTTTGAAGGCGTTATCCCGCCTATGAAAACAATGGGCAAGTTGGAAAGCCTGTATGCATCTTCACAATATTTTTCAACTGCACTGCATTTAGTTCGCTTGGTTTTGGTTTTGAAAACAGGTCCGAACCCCACATAAGAAACGGGTTTTTCCATTGCATCTTTAATTTGAGAAAAGGAGTGTGTGGAAAGACCTATTCTCATATCCGGAAATTTCTCTTTAACGGAAAAAGGGTCGGCATCATCCTGCCCGAGATGAACAAAGCAACTTTTGGTTTGGGAAGCCGCATGGAAATTGTCATTTATAATCAGCTCTGTACCACTACTATCTGAAGAGTTAAGAACAGATTCACACACATCAATATTATAAAAAAAATCCTCCTCCGAACCATTTTTTATTCTAATCTGAATATATTTCGGATTCAGAACTCTGAGTATTTTTTCAACATATTCCGAAGAGATACGAGTACCGGGAGAAAGATTTATAAGCGGATATATGCTTTTTTCAATCATCTGTATCCAACTCCAGTTTCTTTATTTTTCTTGAAAGAGTATTTCGATGAATATTCAGCAGGTCTGAAGCTTCTTTTCTGGATCCTCCGCAACGAGCCAGTACAGATCTCAGGAGTTCTTTTTCCGAAGCCTCCATAAAAAGACGATAAATATCACCGGGATTTATATTATGCTCAATGTCATCCCAGAACCTTTCTAGTTTCATTGATATTACATCGGAAACGGAAGAGTGATGGATAACATCTTTAACCCTTTCATAAGGAAGCATCGATTTGCCTTTTTTTGAAAGGAGAACTCTTTTGAGTTCAAGTATGTTGAAGGGCCACCAGTAATTCAAAAGTTTTTTCATATTTCTGTTTTTATTCCACATTCCAAGATGAACATTATCATAAATATTTTTAAAATGCTCAATAAGCAAAGGGATATCTTCCACTCGTTCTCTAAGAGGGCTTATCCATATAGATACATCTATCTTTTTTCGGTATTCATTAAAAATAGCCCTGCTGTCTGTTATAAAAACAGAACATGAGCTGTCATTGAATATTCTTCGGCTACTTCCATTTTCCAGGAAACAGACTCTAACATAGGGGTTGTTGATATCGGAATAGTTTTTTTTAATAATTTTTTCGGCCAGAAGTTTTCTCCCTGTTCCCGGTTCTCCGCCTATGAGTATGGATTGATTCTTTTTCGCCGATCTTACAAAAGATCTCATATCTTCCGCTGTATCACTTATTCCGACTATCAATTTACAATCTCCATATTGAAGAAATCTTCTATTATTTTAATACTGCGGGCTCCGTCAATTTCCGGATGAAAAAGTTCACGCCTGAAATCCCGACTTCCTTCCATACCTTTTGAATAATGCATCGCCTGTTTTTTCAGCATAATCAGATCATGAGCCGAAAGTTTTTTTGAAACAGTAATTTTTTGGAAATGACTTAGATACAACTTTTTCCTTTCATCTTCAGTCAAAGTTCTCTGCTCTCTGATTTCAGTGAAAATACCGGGATTATGTTGTGCCCCCCTACCTACCATTAATCCGAATATACCAGATTCAGAAAAAAATTCAATATCTTTGTAATCTATTATATCACCGGAATGAACTATTTTTGAAGAAAAAAGTTTCGAAGCTTTTACGGATATCTCCCTGTTACAGGAACCGGAAAAAAACTCTTCACGAAGTCTCGGGTGTATTACTATAATATCAGCACCGGATTCCTGTATTATTTTACAGTTATATTCCCAGTTTTCTTCAGAAAAGCCGCTTCTTATTTTAACTGACAAAGGTCTGTCTGTCACTTTTCTTGCAGAAGTGACTATTTTTTCAATTTTTTTTGGGTTTTCAAGAAGAGCGGAACCGCTTCCCGAATTTACAATTTTTTTTACAGGACAGCCCATATTTATATCAAAACCATAAGCTGTCGTTTCACCGTCAAGAATACGAATCGCCTCTTCAATAACATAAGCTTCATTACCAAAAAGCTGTATAAAAGTTGCGTCCTCGTTTTTTCCCAATCGGGCAAGCTCCAGAGTTTTTCTGTTACCCTCTGCTATTCCCCTTGCCGAAACCATTTCTGAAACACAGTGGTCCGCACCCCATTCGTAGGATATTTCCCGAAATACACGATCGCTTATGTCCGCCATGGGAGCCGCGAAAAGTTTCATATTCATTTTATTCCGTTTTTTCAGTGTGTTTTTTTAATTCCGACTTAGAAATCTTTAGAATACGAGTCGCTTCAGACAGATCTCCCTGCGTTTTAGAAATAACATTTTCAATGAGTTTCGAACGAAGATTCTGCATATAACTTTCAAGAGAAAATTTATCAGGAACTGAACACTTTTCAAAAATTGATACTTCCGGAAGAGAAACAGAAAATTCTTCTGAAATTCTTTTCATCTCTTTCTCTATATCTATATCTCCGAGCAGCATACTCATGGGATCAGCATCTATACCCAGGATTTTTGGCGGAAGATCTTTCTGATTTACAATACCTGAACCTTTCATAACAACAAATCGTTCAACAGTATTCTTCAGTTCCCTTATGTTTCCGGGCCATTCATATGAAGACATAATCTCCATACACTGGTCATCAACTTTTTTCACGGAAAGTTCATGTTTTTTATTAAAAAATTCTATAAAATGTTCCACCAGAACAGGAATATCCTCTTTTCTTTTTTTCAGAGAAGGAACTGAAACAGGTATGACTTCCAACCTGTAAAAAAGATCCTCGCGAAAATTTCCCTTTTCAACCTCCTCTTTCAGATTTTTATTGGTAGCCGTTACAACCCGGGCATTTACAGGAATTATTTCATTACTTCCCACTGGCTGTATTTCATTTTCCTGAAGCACTCTTAGAAGTTTAACCTGAAGATGGAGGGGGATCTCCCCTACTTCATCAAGAAATATTGTACCGCCTTCCGCCATTTCAAAACGACCTTTTCTGTCACAATAAGCACCTGTGAAAGAACCTTTCACATGTCCGAAAAGTTCACTTTCAAGAAGATTCTCAGGTATTGCTCCGCAGTTAACCGGAACAAAAGGAGCATTTTTGCGTTTGCTGAGAAAATGAAGATAGCGTGAAAAAACCTCTTTACCGGTTCCGCTTTCTCCCGTTATAAGAACAGTTGCGTTGCTTGGAGCTATTTTTTTTACAACTTTCCTTAAAACGGTAATAACACGGGAATGCCCCGTTGGAACTGGAAAATCCTTAGCAAGACCGTAGGATCTCTCTTTTTTAGAGTTCTCTCCCGAATTAGATTTTTTTTCCAGATTTTCTTTCTCTTTTTTTAATGATATGGAGCGCTTAATTATATCTTCGGGAATAAAAGGCTGCGTAAACATGTCATCGACACCGTTTTTGAAAAGTTCAGCCGTTTCATTACCCGAAAGTTCTTCTCCGAAAGTAACAACTATATTTCCAAGATTTTTACTAAGTTTTTCGGCTACCTTCAAAGCTTCAAAAGAGGAGGAGGAGTGATCCATGATAACAACCTTACGACCCCTGGAGGAAACAGCTTCAGCAATCTGATCTTCATTTTCCAGATGTTCAAAAATAATATTTCTGTGAGAAAGATGCGTGGAAAATATATTTCCGTGTCTCGGATCATCGGTTATAAGAAAATACTTCATTCCGTCCCCAAAGCAAGGTAATGAATCGTTCTAAATGTATCAGAAATGTTTCGTGTGTCAAAAAAAACCGGTATTAGAATATGCTCCTGCATTGCCCGAAAAGGCTTATATATCTGATTATTCTGACTATTTCTGGACTTCGAAAGCTCCCATATCGGGTGAAAGATCACGGGGAAGCCCCCTTATATCCTTTTCTGGAACATCACCTTCCGAAGTTCCGGCATCAACACAGGAAGAGTTTATACCAATGTTAAGATTGCCGTTTTCTGCATCCAGAAACAAAGGATCTTCTGTAATAATATCTGAAAAATTTATATCGGAATTACTGTCACTGCCACATGCATCCTTATTAATGTCTGTAAAACTGACATTAACTTTGCTGCTTCCATTTGCCTGTATTTCATTTCCCAAAGTATTTCCCCAAAAAATACTGTTTACAACAGAAACATTCGATGAATCGTATGCGTGCAGAGCAGCACCGGCATTTCCGCTATCGGCACCGTTTCCGTTGAAAGTGGAGTTGTACACAGTTACTGTGCTTTCATCTCTCACATAAAGTCCGCCTCCATAATCACCGGCATAGTTGTTGTAAAAAACAACATTCTGCAAAATTCCGCTGCTTCTATTATCAAAAGCCACAGCACCACCTCGTTCATCGCAACTGTTTCCGTAAAAATAACAATTTTTTATAAGATGTCCGCCTCCGCCTGTAAAATAAACAGCTCCGCCGACCTCTTTCGCTCCATTTGCAACAAAAAACATGTTTCTCAGTTCTATCTCCTCTCTGTTTTCAGCATAAACTCCTCCGCCGTTAACTTCGTCTGCTCCCCATCCGCCCTCATCTGCAACTCCGGCAACCACACGGAACCCATCTATGACGGTTTTGCTCCGGGGAGTCAGAATATGATAAACTCTATTATTTTCAGCTGAATCTCTGCCATCAATTGTAGTTTCGTTTTCTCTTATATCTCTCTCTTCCTTTCGGGATTCAACACCGGAAAAGCCACCATAAAGTAAAACCCCCGACATAACATCGAGAGTATCATCTCTGCTTCCTTCGTAGACATGATATCTTCCTTCAGCCACCCAGACTTCACATCGGTCAGGCCAGGTTTCCAGCCCTACAGCGTCAGAGGCACTTTTCAAAGAACTTTTAAGGTTTGAAAAAGAGGTTTCCCAGCTCATGCCATCCTGCTCAGGAGAGCTGTTGCTAATATCCGTAAATCTGACACACACGGAGCAATCCTCACCGGCGTAACCCGGATCACAACATTTTTCTGAGGATTCACTGCAAACATAAGGATAACAAGGATCTTCTCCAGACGCGACGCATTGACCTGAACCATTACAATAATCTTCTCCGTTACAGAAAACTCCATCATCACAAGACACATCCCCACCATAATATTCAACTTTGCAAAATCCGTCATCATCACAGTAAGCACCCGTACATTCATTACCATCATCAGGACAGTCGCTGTCTTTTTCACATTCAGGCGGTGGAGAAGTATCTCCGGTATCTCCGGTATTTCCGGTATCTCCGGTACAAAGCCAGAACCCCGGTCTTTCCAATTGAAGACCGGGTGGAAGCC
>JAWOGE010000338.1:0-3993 GCA_046497165.1 bacterium
GCTTCTTTTATACCGTCAGTCATTTTCATAACTTCATAAAAAGCTGTTCTTCCTTTATAACCTGTACCGTTACATTTGTCACACCCTTTGCCCTCGTATACAGTGTAATCCTCTTCAAGTCTCTCCTCCGGTATTCCGAGAGAGATCAGCTTCTCCTCACTTACAGAAACCTCCTCTTTACAATATTTGCATATGCGTCGACCGAGACGCTGAGCAACAATTGCATTCACAGAAGAGGTGACAAGAAAACTTTCTATCCCCATATTAAGAAGACGGGTTACTGTTGAAGGTGCATCGTTTGTATGGAGAGTACTCAAAACAAGATGGCCGGTAAGTGCGGCTTTCACCGCAATTTCAGCTGTTTCAAAATCACGAATCTCTCCAACCATTATAATGTCGGGATCCTGACGCAAAAAACTTCTCAGAGCACTGGCAAATGTCAGCCCCACCTGCTCTTTGACATGCACCTGATTTATACCTTCAAGGTTGAACTCAACGGGATCTTCAGCAGTTGAAAGGTTTGTTCCGTCATTGTTAAGTTCGCTCAGAGCTGAATAAAGTGAAGTGGTTTTTCCTGAACCTGTGGGTCCCGTTACAAGAACCATTCCGTAAGGTTTGAAGATAGCTTCCTGAAAAACTTTCAGCTGATCCTCGAAAAAACCGAGGATTTTCATATCAAGCTGAAGATTACTTTTGTCAAGGAGACGAAGAACCACTTTTTCACCGAAAATAACAGGAAGAACGGAAACACGAAAATCCATATCCCTGTCACCTTTGAGTTTTATTTTTATACGCCCGTCCTGCGGAACTCTTTTTTCGGCAATATCAAGGTCTGCCATAACTTTAAAACGGGCTATTATTGCATCCATCATTTTTCGAGGCGGATGAAGAACATCGTAAAGAACACCGTCTATTCTAAGGCGTATACGAAAACTTTTTTCATAGGGTTCAACATGAATATCCGAAGCATCTTTATTTATGGCGTCAAGAAGTATCATATTGACCAGACGAACAACCGGAGCGTCTTCCGATTCCTGAATAGTTTCCTCTATGGAAGTATCTTGGGCAGCGGAACCTTTATTATCGGAAAGAGAGACATCATCGACTTCATTTATAAGCTCGTCTATATCAAATTCAAAATTGGTGGCCGCTGTTCCTCCACCGGAACCTCCGCCGTAATATTTGTCTATGGCTTCTTTTATCTGATTCTCTCCGGCCACAACCACTTCCACATCGTAGTCAGTGAGAAATTTAATGTCATCCTGAGCATTCATATTGGAAGGATCACTAACTGCCACTGTCAGAGTTCTTCCTATTCTCGAAACAGGAAGCACATTGTATCTTCTTACAATTTTTTCAGAAAGTATCTCTATGACCTCCTGATCTATATCAAGCTCACTGAGATCTATTGTAGGAACATTGTACTGCTCACTCAGAAGCTCAACAAGTTTTGAATCATCAAGAACATTTTCTTCGTAAAGTACTTTTTGAAGTGTCTGCCCCTCAGCCCCGGCCCGCTTTTCCATATTCCGCAACTCGGGCAGAGAAACGATCCCCCGTTTTATAAGCATTCCTGTGAGTTGCCGTTCATCCATATCAACACCTGCGGCCACTTGTTAGCAACAGTTTAAGTATAGTTCCGTAAGTTTCATAGTCAAGAAAACATTATTCATCCCGACAAACCCGGCGATCAGAAAATTTTTCCGGGATTCATAATATCATGAGGGTCAAAGTTTTTTTTAATGTTTTTCATGAGTTCCATTGCATCATCAGATAAAAATTCCTGGAGCCATTTTTTTCTGGTAAAACCCACTCCGTGTTCTCCTGAAGGCATGCCTTTCATTTCCCGGACTTTGAACATTATGTGACTTTGAAGCTCGTTTGCCTGAAAACGATTTTTCTCATCACTCATTATATTCACATGAAGATTTCCGTCACCTATGTGTCCGTAAGAAAAAACAGTGAGAGAAGGGTAGTGGGCACTGAATTTTTCAAGCCATTTGACAAAATCTTCTATCTGCGAAAAAGGCAGAACTATATCCTGTGAAGTTTTTACCGGAGCAACAGAATAGGACATGGGACTTACCTGAGAACGGACAGACCATATCTCTGCTTTATCGGAACTTGAACGCCATGCGTATGATTTCTGATTAAGAACCGTTTCTATTTTTTTTCTGAAAGATTTGAGCGAACTTTCATCAACAGCTTCTGTTTTCATAAGTACAAATGTTCCGGGAACTCCCGTAACAAGCTTTCCCACACCCCTGTCAAGATATTCGATTGTGGTGACAGGAAGTTTTCTGAAAATGGAAAAGTGTCTGAAATCAGGTTCGGAAACTTCATAATACCAGCAAAAAGGTCTTTCCGGTATGAGTTTTAACCATATCTTTGAAAAAACTCCGAGAGTACCTTCACTTCCGCACAACAGTGAAGGGATAAAATAGGATGAAGAAAATTTATGTACTTCACCTCCGAAATCCATCACTCTTCCTCGTCCATCTATTATTCTGATTTTTCTGACATAATCCCGGGTTACACCGTAACCCACAGTGGACGGTCCCCCGGCATTTGTGGCAACATTTCCGCCTATGGTTGAAAAATCGCAGCTTGCAGGATCCGGCGGATAGAAAAGTCCGTATTTCTGAGCCTCACAAGCTATATCGCCTGTAAAAGCTCCCGGCTCCACTTCAGCCATGAAATCCTCTTCGTGTATTTCTATGCCGGCAAGTTTTTCGGTGCTTATGAGGATCCCCCCTTCCGGTAGACAACTTCCCGCTGTTCCGGTTCCGGCACCTCTCACAGTAAGTTGAATTTGAAAGTCGGCACAAGCTTTTACAACAGAAACCAGCTCCTTTTCTGACTGCGGAACAACAACAGCAATGGCTTCGGGTTTGGAAAATGTGGCATCTCTGAGATAAGGAACAGCTTTTTTATCCTCCGGAAAAATCATTTTTATACTTTTTTTCTGAAAGAGTTTTATAATTTCCGATGAAAAATTCAGACTCATGAAGAGGAGCCTTTAGAATCCGAAGGCAAAAATATCAGAAGAAACCCCACTGCAAAAGTAAAAACAGCAACTATTTGCGATGTTGACAGCATATTGTTAAAAAACATCCCTCTCGCATCAGCTCTGAAAATTTCAATGACAAAGCGAAAAATTGAATATAAAACCAGCCATGTGCCGAGAGGGACACCGCTTTTTCTATATCGCCTGCGGACAAAAAAATAAAGGAAAACAAAAATAAGCAGATTGAAAAAAACAGATATGAGCTGTGTATTTATAACAGGGAAGGGTTCATTTGAAAGATCGAGGAGGATGTCTCTTTTAAATTGATTTTTTGCAGATATCCCCCATTTGAGGAATCTTGTCCCCATACATGAAGATGAAATTTTACCGAAACAGCAACCGTTGAGATAACAGCCCACACGCCCGAAAGCCATACCGAGAGCCACGGGATATGCAAAAGGATCCAGGTATTTTAAAACAGGTTTTTTTTTCAGGTGAAAATAAACAACTGTCACGAAAAGTGCAAAAATAACACCGCCGTAAACAGCGAGACCCCCTTTCCATATATAAAACATGGCAAGGGGCTTTTGCAGATAGACGGGGAAAAACCCATCAAAAATAACATGCTGTATTCTGGCACCGATAACACCTGATATTGCCGCCGCAATTGAAGCGTTGACAGTTATATCCCGTTCCAGTCCGAGACGATCCGATTCCTTTGCCACCATGAAAAAACCCGTTACAATGGCAACCATAACCATAAGATAGTAACCTGATACAGGGAATCCTGCTATGCGAAAAAGAACCGGATTCATTTTTCACTTCCCTTTCTACGGCGTTTCGGTTCCAGAAATATGACATCCACAGCAAAAAGGATCATTCCTGCCACAATTGCCGCATCGGCAACATTGAAAGTCGGCCAGTGATAAGTTCCGGCAGCATGCCAGTCTATGAAATCAATAACATATCCATAAGCTATACGGTCA
>JAWOGE010000001.1:0-3039 GCA_046497165.1 bacterium
AGACGGTATTCCTGACTGGTATGAAGGTGTGAAAGACACTGATAAAGACGGTACTCCGAATTATCTCGATACAGATTCTGACGGTGACGGTATTCCCGACAGTGTTGAGTGTCCCGAGTGCTGTCCCTGCAGAGATACTGATGATGACGGGATTCCGGACTTTCTTGACATTGATTCCGATGGTGACGGACTCACCGATTCAGAAGAACTCGAACTGGGCACAGATCCTTACAATCCTGATACGGACGACGACGGCACCGACGATTACACCGAATATATATTCGGCTCCGATCCGACTGACCCGAACTCAAACATACCTGAAAATGCATTTTATGTGGAGCTGCCCTATCAGGATCCCGCTGTGTTGAAAGAGCTTGAATTCAGCACCGATTTTCAAAAAGCTGATATTATGATTCTGGTTGATCTGTCAGGCTCCATGAGAGACGAGCACGCGAACCTCAAACAAGGTATCAAAAACATTATAATTGACGGTATTCGCAATAGAATTCCCGATACTGCTTTCGGTCTGGTAAAATTCGGCACACTGGATGATGACACTTACGAACTCACACAAAAAATTACAACTGATTCGGCAACAGTAAAAAGTGCGGTGGACACTATCAACACTTGCGGCGGATCCATTGAATATCACTGCTATGCCCTGTACGCCACCGCCACATCTCACGCATTCACCGAAGACATTGAATTTGATTGCGGGCTGTTCTGCAGCGACGACAGAAAACTCGTCCAGAATGATGCAAGCTGTCCGTCCGGCGGTATCGGCCGTGCCTGTTTTCGTGATGAATCACTTCCCATTTTCATAATGGCCAGCGATGAAGATTTTGACATGGGCGATGCAGAAAAATGGAAAATCGGGTCAGAAAAGAAAAAGTCTCATGTCATCAATGCCCTCAACGACATTCGTGCAAAATTCATAGGGCTTGACTCCGGCAATGCCATGGGGGACTTCAACACCATCGCCAACGGTACAAATTCCACAGATTCATCCGGAAACAATTTCAATAAAACAATAAATTCAGACGGAACCGGTATGTCTGAGGATATTGTGGATGCTGTATATGCACTCACCCAGAACATAGAAATAGACATAACTACCAAAAGACTTCATATTTCCAACGATTACGGAGTGGCCGACACAACAAAATTCATAAAAAATATCTCTCCCGACTCTTTTCCGGCTTCTAATCCCGGAGAAAAAGTCACTTTCGATGTTACTTTCGAAAACGATTTTTACGAAAACAAAACCGATAAAACCCAAGTTTTCGAAGCGGAAATAAATGTTCTCGGTAACGGTGCTTTTCTTGATTCAAGAGAGGTTTTCATTGTAGTTCCGAGAGAAACTTCAGATTACGAAGACAATTGATACCTGAATCGTTCGATTCTGAGTTAGAAACCATGGGAAAGAATTCTGATTCAGAAGAGTTACACAAAATCTGAGGTTCACCAGAAGGTTAATCGGCGATTTTTGTAACTTCTTAAGAACAGAAGGCTTTTTCATTTTTCAATGAGAGGGTCGGACGATTCAGGTGATAATTCAATAAAATTTATCCTTGACATTCTTTAAAGTTAATGTATATTGAAGTTAGTATTAATTTCATATCGCTGTTAACGAGTAAACAGGCACAATTATGGTGGCAAAGATTTTATTGTCTGATAAGGATCGTTATCTTTCTATGCTTCGTTCACCTGAAGAGGCCTATGTTTTATCTCGTCTCGAGTCCGGTCCCATGACTCTGCCGGAGCTTCGTGAAACCTCACTCTCCCATGTCTCTGAAAAAGAATTTATCGAAATAATAAACAGATACAGAGATCTGAATCTCATAAACATAAAAGAGGTGGATGAACATAAGGAATCGATATTTTTCAGGCATTATAAAAAGGGTGATTTCCCTGAAGAAGAGCTCTGTGAAACCAAAAAAATTCCTGAAAACATTAAAAAAGAGATCCTTTTTCTTTATCACAGAGGCCGAGATCTGGACCTTTATGAGATTCTTAATATATCCGACCCGCAAACTGTTTCCAAAGAAGAGCTGAATAAACGAATTGACGAAATTCGTTCCTTTTTTGCTCTTTCAAAGTTCATAGGTAAAAACATAGGCAGCTTCAGAAAAAAAGTGGAGTTTGTCAACAGGCTTTTAGAAAAATTAGATATGCTTAAAGATGACAAAAAAAGAGAAGCCTACAATAAATACCTTACAAAAAAAGGTACTTTAAAAAACAAAAAAAGCTACGAAGATGACAAAAAAAAAGTCGCGAGCGAACATCACTCGCAGGCACTTAAACTTCTCAGTAAAAACAGAGTTCATGATGCTCTTGAAGAGATAGAGATTGCTACCTATATGGATCCGGAGAACAATGAATTTAAAGAGTTGGAAAAGAGATTGAAAAACTCCTTTAAAAATCTTAAAATAAAAAAGCTTTACAAATTCCTGAGAGAAAATGAAAACATACTTTTTGACGAAAAAAAACTTACCGGGACTATAGATGAAATATTATCTCTCAGCTCCGACAAAAACAAAGCACATCTTAAAATAGCAGAAATAATGCTTGAAAAAGAGATTCCAGAAATGAGCATAGAGCACATAAAAAAAATCTCAAAAAACTCAGTTAGTTCTGAAGAATTAAAAATTATTGCAAAAAAATGCCGTGAACAGATCAAAAAAAGAGACGAAACCGATAATTCCTAACACAAATTTGACTTTAACAATTTAACCATTAAAATAAAACATAGCATCTTATTTTAAAGGAGAACTTGCTATGTATCGATTTTTTACCATCACAACAATATTATTTTTTATATTTATTTTTCCATCATGCGAAAAAAACAGTAATGGAAATTTGAAAAAAGACCCTGATAAAATAAGAAAAAAATCCTTTGCAAAAGCTTATAAGCAAAAGATAACCATGAAAGATATTTCCCGTTTTTCTCATAAAAAAGATAAAAATACAGAAAATGAAGTTCTTGAAAATAAAAATCCCGGGATAAAAAAACCTCAACCAAAAAAACAATCCAAAAAT
>JAWOGE010000076.1:0-4245 GCA_046497165.1 bacterium
CGAGCTCACGCACAGCGTTCGCCCACCTTTCTCTTTAGTAAAGAGAAAGGACAGGGAAATCATATACTCCTCTTTGCACTCCCTCTTTGCGAAAGAGGGAGATGGAGGGAGTTCTTTGAGGAGAGGGTCGGAGGGAGGTCGCGGGATTGCGGTAAAGATCTCCCTCTGAATAACAAAACGCCGTACCACGCTACGCCGCTACGAATTGCAGGAATTGAAATCCCAGAATAATTGTCTGAATCGGGATTGGCCGGGATTGTGAGAGTTTAAAGGGGATCACTGACAAAATTAAGGAAGTTATCTTTTGATATAACATTGTATGAAGTGTTTTCATAGGTCTTATGCCACAGTGCCGGGGCAGAAGATCTCTTGTTTCCCCATTTAAATTCAAAAGCATGTAGAAATCCGTCTTTTTCTTCAATGAGATCAATTTCTTTTCCGTCGTATGTTCGCCAGAAATAGCTGTTTGTATAATGATTGAGATAGGAGTTTCTTTTCAGGCGTTCCATAAACAGAAAATTTTCCCACAACATTCCCTGGTCATTTCGCATTTTCAATGGGTTGAAGTTGTTGATGACGGCGTTGCGTATTCCATTATCCAGGAAGTAATATCGTGCATTTTTTGTGATCTCCTTTCTCAGGTTTCTTGAAAATCCGTTCACTTTTTTAATTACAAACGACTTTTCAAGAAGATCAAGATATTTCCCGACGGTGTTTTTAGACATGCCCAGCTTTTTTCCAAGTTCCTGAACAGAGACTTCATGACCGATCTGAAATGCCAGAAGACGCAATAAGTCGTGGAGTTTATCTGCTTTTTTGATGTTTTCCAGCTCTAAGATGTCTCTGAAAAGATACGCGTCTCTGAGTGTTATCAGATATTCTTTTTTTGCATTAGTGTTTTTTGCTGTCAAGGATTCCGGGTACATACCGAAGATAATATAATTTTCAAGAGATTCAAGAATGTGCATTCCGCCGAATTGGCTTTTTATCTCGAGCAGTGAAATCGGGAACAGAAAAATGTTTTTGTTCCTACCGGTCAGCGGTTCTCCGATTTCTGACGACAGTTGGAATGAAGATGAACCGCTTGCTATTACTTTTATTTCCGGGATATGATCTACGAGAATTTTAAGACCGGTCCCGACATTCGGAATCTTTTGCGCTTCATCAATAAACACAATATCGTAACCTGAGAATGTGCTTTTTATCCGAGCGATATTTTGAGATTTGAATAGTTCCCGAAGTGGCATGTCTTCTCCAGCCCCCATGTAGATACTGCCGGAGAAATCAGATAATAGTTTTCTGATCATCGAAGTTTTTCCAACTCTTCTCGGGCCGTATATCACCGTCACCTTTTCGGGCTGAGTTATGTTTTCAATTTTTTTCTGATGAAATCGATTATACCAGATCATTTTTTCTCCTTTTTTGTACACTATCTATCATATGTATATCATGGTGTTTGTCAATAAGAATGACGCAATTAAATAAAATTGCGTCAGATGGGTGACGCAAATCTATTTAAAAGCACAATATAGATTAGGACGACATTTACGGTATAGACGGCAGGAGAGGGCCGGGAAGAGGTCGTGTAATTACGGTAAATTATCCTCCGCCTACGGGAGAAAAAAGCTCGAAAATATCTCCGGAATTGACTGATGTTTGAGACCAGTTTTTGCGTTTGACTATTTTTTTATTTTTTATGACCGAGACATAATCTTTACGGATGGAAAGTTCGTCCATAAGTTTTTCGACACTGTCAGAAGAAACCGAGTGTTTTTTATCGTTCAGAACGATCTCTTTTTTCATGAACTATCTTCTCCCGAAACTTTTTATGGACATCGTTTTCCAGATACCATTTCATCTTTTTAAGGCCGGATTTGAAGGCGATGCTGTTGGACCTTCCGTGTCCTATGCCTATGAGACCTTCAACTCCGAGCAGTATGCCCGTTCCGTAAATTGTGTAATTGAAACGAGAAATGGATTTGTGAACAATATCTTTGTATATTCCGTCGTTGAGTGTTGTTCTGAACATTCCCGAAACGGCTTCACTTATGCCTTCTACGGTTTTCAGCATAACATTTCCGGTGAATCCATCTGTGACAATTACATCTGCGGATGGCTTGTCAAAAATATGATGAGGTTCAATATATCCTGTGAAATTTGAGCTGTAGCTGCTTATTTTGGAGTATGCTTCAGAGATGATTTTTTTTCCTTTGCCTTCCTCTTCTCCAATGTTGAGCAATGCTATTTCCGGGTTGGAGGTTTCGTTTATGAATGGGGAGACCACGCTTCCCATTCTGGCAAAGTCCAGAAGATTTTCCGAAGAAACTTCAACATTTACTCCCATATCCAGAGCAAGAACTTTTCTTCCTGAAAAGGAGTTGAAAGAGACGGCGAGAGCAGGTCTTGAAATGGAGGGGATAAGTTTCAGAATGAAATAGGCTCCTGTGAGGATAGCTCCGGTGTTTCCCACCGAAAAAAAAGCATCTCCACCGCCTTTTGAAAGAATTTCAAGGCCGGTATGAATGGAAGAGCCTCTTTTTTTTCTGTAGGATGAGGCAGGCGAATCTTTCATGGTTATGTTGTCGTCTGCGTGAACAACTTCAATGGAGGAAGCGTTTTTTGGATTGAAATCTTTCAGATGTTTGGAAATCAGATCGGAATCCCCGACAAGTATGAGATCGATTTCACTGTTCGAGCAATGAAAGTCTCTGACAGCCGAAAGAGCTGCCCCGGGAGAGTTGTCGCCTCCCATTACATCTACAATAATAGACAGAGTCATATTTTTTTATTCTTCTTCAAGACTCACAATCTCTTTTCCACGATAATGTCCGCAGGAGGGGCATACTCTGTGAGGCATCTTGAGTTCGCCGCATTTTGCACATGTCATAACCTGACTGGCGTTGAGTTTTTTATGACCTCCTCGTCTTTTGCGTGATCTTGCTCTGCAATTTTTTCTTTTTGGTACAGGCATAATTTCTCCTTGAATTCAGTTCTTATTACCGCATTTGCAACTTTTAATGTTCAAATCCGCTCCGCATTCGGGACAAAGGCCCCTGCAGGACGGGTTGCACAATATCTTTTCAGGAATGTCAATAACCAAAGATTCTCTAAGAAAATCATTGGTTTCTATGAAAGTTCCGTTGTGTGTATACTCATTTTCATTTCCTCCGCAATCGGGAAGAATGGGAAAAAATTCGTCTATTTCAACAATTGCGACAATATCCGCAGAACATCTCGAGCAGATTGTCTTTACATCACATGTTCCTTTAACGGTCATGGCGACGGTTTCTCCCGCTTTGTAATAACAGAGGTCAACATCCACTTCTGTAATCAGTCTGTCCGGAAAAATTTTTCCGGAAAAGGGCATTGTGTTAACATTAAGCCACTTTTTTTCCTCTGTTATGTCGTTTAGAAGTATCTTCACAAGAGTACCTCCTGATTCCGGTTGATTATGATAGTTAAAAGCATTTTCATGTCAAGAGAAAAAAAGAGGTCTGAATTTTTGACATAAAATAAAATTTAAATATTGATATATCACTGAAGTGCCGTACAATTACAATCCACATGTGAGGATATTTAAGGAGGATGCTATGACGAAAAAAGAAAACAAAGATGTCTCAATGAGAAGTACAAAAAAAGAGATTCTTGCTGCCTATAACGAGGTTTTGGAAGAACTTAAGAAAAAAGAGCAGCAAACACTCAGACCGGAAAAAATCAAAGAGGAGAAAAAACAGCAGGAATTTGTGTTTTCTGCCGATAAAACAATGAAAACGGATATCGATACGGACATTACTACTCTTAACCGTACCATAGCTGAAAAACTGGAATCCATACGAGAGCAGCTCAATGAGCAGAAAAAAACATATTTGAATCTCACTTCTGCAATTGATGTTAAGAAAAAAGAGATCAACGAACTTTACGGTATTGAAAAAGAGGCAATGTCTCTGGCAGCTTTGCTGGAAACTCAGAAGCACGAAAAAGAAACATTTATGCAGGAGATGGCTGAACAGAAGGAAAAACTGGAAAACGAAATGCAAACTATGCGTCAACAATGGAAAGAGGAACAGGTTGCACATGAAAACGAACTCAAGGAACAGCAGGCGGAAGAAAAGAAAAAACGGATGCGTGAAAAAGAGGAGTACGAATATGCTGTGGCCCGTGAAAAAGAGCGTGCTGCTGATGCTTTTGAAGATGAAAAAGCTGCTCGTGAAAAAGCACTCGCTGAAAAAGAGGCTGCTGTCAATG